>CAKRJK010000098.1 GCA_934351705.1 uncultured Lachnospiraceae bacterium | reverse complement strand
AAAAGATAAACAGAGAACGGTTAAAGTATTCCATCGCCCAAGTCATTAGCAGACATCAATCGCTAAAGAGCTGTATCATCACAGAAAATAGTACTCTATACGCTGTTTATGATGAAAATGCGAAAGTGACTTATGAAGAGTATAGTGACAAAGAAATTCGGAATTTTGTGCGACCGTTTGATCTATCCAAAGCACCATTGGTCCGAATCGGTTTCACCGAACATGAATTGTTGTTTGATATGCATCATATCATCACGGATGGACATTCCTTAAAGATTATTTTACAGGAAATTGTTGCTTTTTATAATGGGACAAATTTGGCTGAATTGAAGCTGGATTATCCTGACTATGCAATCAATTTTAAGGAAATGGATTTTACAGAACATCGGGCATTTTTTAAAAATCTCTTAAAATGTGATTTTGAACCGATATTGCTGCCAGAAAAAAGAACAGATAAAAGAGACGGTGGTGCATCAACTTATTTTACAATACCAAAAGACACAATGAAAATAATACATCAGGCAGAGAGAAGGTTTGGGATTACAGATACCATGTTTTTCCTTGCTGTATATGGAATTTTGCTTTCAAAGTTTACAGCGAAGGAAGAAGTTTTAACCGGTATGGTGTGTTCTAACCGGACACATGCAGAATTATCCGAGGTTGTCGGAATGTTTGTGAATACCCTACCGGTCTGTCTTTTGGCTGATGGAAATTTAGAAGAATATTTTGAACGGGTAAAACAGACTGTGCTTGGAATCTATCAGTATCAGGAACTTCCGTTTTCCTATATTGCAGACGAGATAGGGCTAACTGATAAGAATGTTATGAACACCTCTTTTGTATATCAGGCAGAGGGCAAAGAAACTCTGGAGTTAGAGGGAGAAGCATTGCACATAGAGGCATTAGATACATATAGTCACAAATTTGATTTAACAATGGAAGTAATTCCTGCGGGAAATGAATGTATTGTGCATTTTGAATATGCCTTAGAAAAGTATGATGAGGCTTTGATGAATCGGTTGTTTGAAGCTTTGTTACAGATAGTATCACAGTTAGGTAAGACGGATATTTCAGACATTGATGTGATGTCAGACTTTGAAAAACAGCAAATATCCCATGTTCTTAACAGTGGACCGATTCACTATGATAAAAATATCTCTGTCTGGGAGCTGATAAAGCGGCAGGCAGAGCATCATCCTGAGAAAATTGCACTGATAAACAGAGGTAACAAATTCACTTATCGTCAGATTGATGAAAAGTCCGATGCACTTGCTCAGAAATTAATTGACAGAGGGGTAGGCAAAGGTGATGTGGTTGGTGCGTATCTTGACAGAACAGAGTATGTCATTCTTGCACAGCTTGCCATACTAAAAGTAGGTGGTGTGTTTTTGCCGATTGACCATAGATACCCGAAAGACAGGATTGACTTCATGTTAGAGGATTGTCAGGTATGTCTGGTGCTTTCGGACGAAAATCTTTCAGGAGAATGGAATGTACCGTATTTAAACCTTTTAGAGTATGACTTTAAGGATTCCCTCTCGAATGCCGTAAGGGTAGAACCGACCGCACCTTGTTATATTATTTATACATCGGGAAGTACCGGAAAACCAAAGGGTTGTGTACTGTTACAACAGGGAATCACAAATTTCTGTCAAAACAATAATATTTTACCGTATGCCGAAAAGATGAAGTATCAGACGGTCATCAGTGTAAATACCATATCCTTTGACTTTTTTATTGCAGAGAGTCTGTTGCCATTGGTCAATGGTTGGACTGTCGTGCTGGCAACAGAAGAAGAGAGCAGCAGTAAGCAGAAATTTCAAGCATTGGCAGAACAAACAGGAGCCAATATTATTGAAACGACGCCGACCAGACTTGAAATCTATTCAAGAAATGAGAACGCAGACGGCTATTTCAAACAGTTTGGGATGATTGTATCTTCGGGAGAAGCCTTGAATGAGCAATTATACGAACATCTTGGCAGGATTTCATCTGCAAAGATTTATAATCCGCTTGGTCCGAGTGAATGCAGTGTATGGAATCTGGGTGGTGAAATGGCTACTGCGGACATCACCATCGGCAAGCCGATTGCCAATACACAGGTGTACATTATAGATAAACATGAAAAAATGCTTCCGATCGGAGTTGCGGGAGAACTTTGTATTGCCGGAGATGGAGTCGGAGCAGGATATTTGAATCGACCTGATCTGACTGCGGAGAAATTTGTTTCAAATCCATTTGCCACCAAAGAAAACCATCATGGAAGTATCATGTATAAAACGGGAGACCTTGCACGCTGGAGAGAGGACGGAGAAATTGAATATCTCGGAAGAATTGATACGCAGGTTAAGATTCGCGGACTTAGAATTGAATTAGGCGAAATCGAGAGTGTCATGAGCAGTTATCCGGGAATTGAGATGACAGCGGTTACAGATAAACGGGATGAAAAAGGCAGACAGTATCTTGTCGGCTATTACACTTCTAAGGAAACGATAGATGAAAAAGAATTAAAAAATCTCTTGATTTCAAAATTGCCAAAGTATATGGTTCCAAATTATCTGATGCACCTTGAGAAAATACCGATGACTGCCAGTGGAAAGACGGATCGTAAAAATCTCCCGGAACCGGAGTATGGAAACCTCACTACCACGGTATACGTTCCACCGGTCACGGAACTTCAGAAGACACTATGTGCAGTTTTATGCAAACTCTTTGAAGTAGAACAATTCAGTATTGAGGATGATTTCTTTGATATGGGCGGCGACAGTCTGCGGGCAATTGAATATACCGCAGCCGCACATGAGGAGGGAATTGACTTTTCTCTACAAAGGGTATTTGACTATCCAACGGTAAAATCTCTTTGTGAATATCTGGAAAGAGGGGAAAAAGATACTGTTACTTATGACGCAAAGGACTTTGAAAGATATAATTCTGTTTTAAAAAATAATATAGAAGATGAGGATTTTAAACCTTTAAAAACATCACTCGGAAACGTATTGTTGACCGGTGCAACAGGATTTTTGGGTGCTCATATCCTTGATCAACTCATGCAGTTGGAAACAGGAAAGATTTACTGCCTTGTGAGAAACAGCGATAAGACATCTGCATATCAGAAGTTGAAACATATATTAAATCATTACTTTGGAGAACTGTATGATAAGGATTTAGGAAAAAGAATACTTGTCATTACAGGAAATATTGAAAAAGAAAACTTATCGGAACAGATGCCGACTGATATTCAGACCGTTATCCATACAGCTGCAAGTGTGAAGCATTACGGTTCTTATGATTATTTTGACCGTGTCAATGCGAAAGGAACGGCTCATGTGGTTGCATTTGCGAAAAGGATGCATGCTAAACTCATACATATCTCTACATTAAGTGTGAGTGGCAACAGCATGGCAGATGAATTCAGTGTGTATCGTTCGGCAGAAGAAAAACATTTTTCTGAAACGAGCTTTTTCATTGATCAACCACTGGACAACGTATATATCCACAGCAAATTTGAGGCAGAACGTGCCGTATATGATGCTATGTTAGAGGGATTGGATGCAAAGGTAATCCGTGTCGGCAACCTCACCAACCGTGCTTCTGATTATAAGTTCCAGCCAAACTATCGGGAAAATGCGTTTCTGACCAGAGTAAAAGCATTGTTGGAATTCGGTGTGTTCCCGGACTACCTGTTGCCGCTGTATGCAGAGTTTTCACCAATCGACCTGACAGCAAAGGGAATTGTCCTGATTGCAGAATATGCAAAAGAGCAGACGGTATTCCATTTAAATAGCAACCGTCCACTGCATTTTGACCGCATGATGGAGTTGTTGCCGACGCTTGGCATCCAAATGAAGATTGTCAACGCTATGGAATTTGACCAGGCTCTGGAGCAGACACTACGAAATACTTCCATGAAGTATATTTATGAAGCATTGCAGAACGATATGGATGAGGATGGAAGACTTGTTTATGACAGCAATATCCGCATAGAGAATGATTTTACGCTTTGGTTTATGAGACAGGTCGGGTTTGAATGGAATGAGATAGACGAAGTGTACCTGAAAGGGTATTTGGAGTATTTTAGGGATTTGGGATATTTGGAGGTGTAAACTACAAAGGAGTTTTCTTTGAAAAAACCATTGACTTTTCAGAAAAATTTCTGCTAAAATACAAATATCGAGCAGCAAAGAGCGTAAGTCCAGATAGGACTTGTGCTCTTTTTTTGTGTTCGAGAACCTGGATTTTTACAAATCAAAGCAATAAGAAAAGAGGTAATCATGAATAAAGAAGAAATAACCAAACTCAACAAAATGGGAACCAAACCTATCAACAAATTAATGCTTTCCATGGGAATCCCGATGATTCTCTCAATGATGCTCCAGGCGGTATACAACATTGTAGACAGTGCCTTTGTCGCAAATATGCCGCAGAACGGAGAAGCGGCATTGAACGCACTCACATTGGCATTTCCGGTACAGATGCTGATGGTGGCAGTCGGAATCGGAACGGGAGTGGGAATGAATGCACTTTTGTCAAAATCTTTAGGGCAGGGGGATAGAGAAAAGGCAAGTCTTGCAGCGGGAAACGCTGTTTTTCTTGGAATATTGATATATCTGGTGTGTTTGTTATTTGGAGTTTTCGGAATCAGACCTTATGTGGAATCACAGACAAGCAATCCTCTGATCATAGAAATGAGCGTGGATTATCTTAGAATCTGCTGCTGCATTTCCTTCGGAGTTATCTTTTTTGCGGTTTTTGAAAAATTATTGCAGGCAACCGGAAAATCAATGTGCTCTACCATTGCACAGATTGCCGGAGCGGTCACCAACATGATTTTAGATCCGATTATGATTTACGGCTGGTGTGGTTTACCGGAAATGGGAGTAAGAGGAGCAGCCTATGCAACCGTGATCGGACAGATTGTATCGTTCGTAGTTGCGTTGCTGTTTCATTTCAGACGCAATACAGACATCAACAACGGATTTTGCTATTTGAAACCGTCGGGACAGATTATCAAAGAAATATATGCCATAGGTTTGCCTGCAATCATTGCACAGGCATTAATGTCCGTGATGACATACGGACTCAACATCATTTTCGGAAAAATCAGTGAAAATGTAGTCACAGCATACGGACTGTATTATAAAATACAGCAATTTATCCTATTTGCGGCATTTGGACTGCGTGATGCCATTACGCCAATCGTATCCTTCAACTACGGAATGCAGAGTAAGAAACGTATAAAAGAGGGCATTCGGTACGGTATGTTGTATACACTTTGTATTATGATTTTCGGAACACTGCTGTTAGAAGTATTTGCAACCCCATTCGCAGCCCTGTTCGGCTTATCGGGTGAGACAGAACAACTGTGCATATCGGCAATCCATATCATCTCATGCAGCTTTGTCTTTGCGGGAGCAAACATTGCCTTTCAGGGAATCTTCCAGGCACTGGAAAGCGGAATCGAATCCCTGATCATCTCCGTCTGCCGCCAAATTCTGTTTATCCTCCCAATAGCATGGGCATTCTCCCTGCTTGCAAAACAAAACCCTGAAATGACATGGACCATCTGGCTAACCTTCCCAATCGGAGAAGCCCTGTCCATGTGCATATCCCTCTTTTTCATGCACCGGGTATCCAAACAAACCATCACCCCGATACCTCCGACTCCATAACACAGAAAAGTAAATTGCCAACGAAGAAGGTTCCTTGTATCCGGGTATGTTCGAGAACCTTTTGTGTGGCAGTTAATAGAGGACTTAACAAACGTAACCGCCGTATCAGACTGTCTGAGGCACGCAAGTGCCGAGTTTCTGATACGACGGTTCGCTACGTTTGTAAAGTTCTCTATTTACTGCCACTAAAAAGTTCGAGCATATCCGGATGCAAGGAACCTTCTTCGTTGGCTTCACAACTTTTCGAGGATTTAATACCCCAACTCTTCCCCAATAAACAAAACCTTAATCCTACCCGGAACCCCACTCCTTCTGGTAATCACCGTATGATTGCAGATACAGTCAGGAGACAGACAATCCGCACAGCGTCCGGTTGCCGCACAAGGGGTATTC
>CAKRJK010000097.1 GCA_934351705.1 uncultured Lachnospiraceae bacterium | reverse complement strand
CTGTTGGTGTATCCCATCGCACGCAGCGTTCCGATGACTGCGGATTCCCTTTCAATCGTGTTGGTGATCGTGACCGCAAAGATAAAGGCAAGTACGGCAATGATGATATATAAAAGCCATGTCACCATAACCGTGTCAGAGCCCATATCATCTCCTGTAAACTGGATTGCCTGATTATCACCCCGTTTTACAAAATTTTGCACAACGGTATATTTTGTCAAGGTCTTAACGATCTCTTCCCCTTGTTTTTTGAGCTGTTTCTCGCTTAACTCTTTTTCATTTTTCCATTCGTAATTCATGTGAAGATGGTCTTTGTTCATCTTCTCAAAAGTTTCATTGCTGACGGTTGCCACACTAAATTTCTGTGCGTCAAACATCATATCTGTATTGTTTTTAAACAGGGTGCTGTAATCGGAAAATGCAACGAATCCCGTGATCTTGTAATTTTCGCCCTGAATCTTTAAGGAATCTCCGATTTGAATATCATTGTTTTGTGCATAAAGACGGTCTATGGCAATCTCATGTCTGCCCTTTGGAAGTTTTCCTTTCATCAGACAAAGTTCATTGCAGTCTTTTCGCTCACCGAAAATGCGGAGGGTGTGATCGTTTTTTAACTCCTCCTCCAGATAAAAATCCCGGTAAATTGTAAGGTCCTGCTTTTCCAGTTCGTCAATCGCCTCATCGCTCAACTCCTGCATTGTCTCAAAATGCCCGTCCTCGATCTGATATTTTTCAAAGCTCTCATCATATGCCCGCGTCATACTTCTGCCGGAAACAAGAAAACCGGAAACAAACCCGATGGTAAGAACTAAGAACAAGAAGATAATGGTGTATTTTCCAAGTTCGTCCTTCAACTCTCTCGGCAGTCTTTTTGTTAATGGATTTTTCATCTTGCTCACCTACCAATCTAAGTCAATCGCCGCGATTTTTTCCGTGTTCTCATAATTTTTGCGTACCTCGCCGTCACGCAGTTTTAACACTCTGTCTGCCATCTGCTTGATCGCGTCATTGTGCGTTACAATCAACACGGTATTGCCGTATTTTTTGTTCACGGTTTCAATCAGCTGCAAAATCTCTTTTGACGTTGTGTAATCCAATGCTCCCGTCGGTTCGTCACAGAGCAGAATATCAGGATTTTTTACGATTGCCCGTCCGATTGCCGTCCTTTGCTGTTGTCCGCCCGAAAGCTCGTTTGGAATCTTGTCCTGATGTTCCCACAGTCCTAACGTTTTTAACAATCCGTCTACTTCTAACGGCTCTTTTGCAAGGTATGCCCCGACCTCAATATTCTCTTTGACGGTCAGGTTCGGGATCAGATTGTAAAACTGAAACACATAACCGAGATGATCTCTTCGATAAAGTGACAGCCCTCTCTCGTCCATTTCCTCTAACTCATGGTCCCCGATACGGATTTTTCCTCCGTCTGCTTTTTCGATTCCGCCGATGATATTTAAAAGCGTAGATTTTCCGGAACCGGAAGGACCTAACATTACACAAATCTCGCCCTTGTCAATTCCCATATGAACCCCTTTGAGTACACGGGTTCGGCTCTCGCCTGTTCCGTAATATTTTTCAATTCCATCAATTTCTAAAAACATACTTTCCTCCTTTTTCCGGTATGAATTGTGCAAAAAAGGCGGACTGCAATCACAGCCCGCCAAATCTTGTCATACGACATACGTTATTACTTTTACTATCTTTTAAGAAGTTTTTTCAAGACACTCACATTGTCTGACTGTCACAGTACGAATATTCTGTTCTTGCATATAACCACACGCACGTAAACCCTCTTTGATGACATGGTTCCAATTTTTTGCCGAAAGATGATAAACGGTATCGTCGTCTAGCTCTACGGTGCAGGCATTTTCCCGTTCACATCCCCGGTCACAGGAAATCTGGTACATACTGTTTCTTGTGATTGCTCCGATCTCTTCTAACGTATTCACCATGCGGTAAACCGTCGCTGCACCAATACTCGGGTCCATCTCAAGTGCCTTATAATAGATTTCCTTACAGTTGGTATATTCCTCCGCCAGGATAATGTCCAAAAGCATCAATCGCTGCTTGGTAATCCGGCATCCCTTTTCTCTGAGTTTTTCTACCATGAGTTCTTTTTGCATGTTCGTACTGCGATAACTTCTTATTTCTTTATTCACGGGAACAACCTCCGCAGTGCTTACAATCACAACCGCACTGTAGCGATTTTCCTGCCTTTTTATCTTTGATCATGTTTCTGAGTGCCAAAGCCGCACCTCCGAATACGATGATTGCTACTAAAATTGTTCCCATATGAATGCCTCCCTTTTATTTTGCTCCTGCCATACCTTTCATGTTGACCTTCAAGCTCTCGCTCTCTTTGTATGGTCTAAAGAGCAGATATAAGAATCCGATTACGAAGAGGAATGCAACAACAGTTCCCACTCCGAATGTTCCTGTTGTAATCAAGGTTCCGATCTGGTATACACATAAGGATACTACATATGCCAATCCTGTCTGGTATCCGATTGCAAACCAGAACCATTTTGTGTTATTCATCTCTCGTTTGATTGCTCCCATTGCAGCGAAGCAAGGTGCGCATAAGAGGTTGAATACTAAGAATGAATATGCTGCAACTGCTGTCATTGTAGTTGCCAATGTTCCCCAGATTTCTGCTCCGTCTTCTGCAACTTCTGCAAATCCGAAGAGAACACCAAAGGTTGCTACTACGTTTTCTTTTGCAATCAATCCGGTTACTGCTGCAACTGCCATCTTCCAGTTACCCCATCCGAGAGGTTTGAAGATTGGTGCGATCACACCACCGATTGCTGCCAGAATACTGTCATCAAGCTGTTCTGCTTCTAACATTCCAAAGCTTCCGTCTACCCAACCGAATCCCTGTAAGAACCAGAGAACGATGGTGGAAAGTAAAATGATTGTTCCTGCTTTTTTGATGAAGGACCATCCACGCTCCCACATGCTTCTTAAGACATTTCCTACTGTCGGCATATGGTATGCAGGTAACTCCATAACGAACGGTGCCGGTTCTCCCGCGAACATTTTTGTTTTCTTTAAAATAATACCAGAGCAAATGATTGCTGCGATACCTACAAAGTAAGCACTCCATGATACCCAGCCCGCATTGTCAAAAAATGCACCTGCGATCAATGCGATGATTGGTAATTTTGCTCCACAAGGAACAAAGGTTGTTGTCATGACAGTCATCTTACGATCTCTGTCGTTTTCGATTGTTCTGGATGCCATAACACCCGGAACACCACATCCGCTTCCGATCAACATCGGAATAAATGATTTACCGGATAAACCGAATTTACGGAAAATTCTATCCATGATAAATGCAACACGTGCCATGTAACCACAAGACTCTAAGAATGCTAAGAAAATAAACAATACTAACATCTGAGGTACGAATCCGAGTACGGCACCGACACCGCCGACAATACCGTCTGCAACAAGACTTGTCAGCCAGTCTGCACAATGAATGCTTTCTAATGCACTCTGAACACCCGGTACGATCCACTCACCAAACAAAGTATCATTTGTCCAGTCTGTCAAAAGTGCTCCGACGGTTGTTACGGAAACATAATATACAACAAACATAACTGCCGCAAAGATTGGCAATGCTGCCCATCTGTTGGTTACAACGCGGTCAATCTTATCCGATACGGACAATTTTTCTTTTTTATTCTTTGTGCAGCACTCATCTATAATAGAAGAAATGTACACATATCTCTCATTTGTGATGATACTCTCGGTATCGTCATCCATCTTATCTTCGATTTCTTTGATCAGATCGGATACATCCGGTACCACATTCATCTGCTGTGGAATCTTATCATCTTTTTCTAATAATTTTACTGCAAAGAATCTTCTCTGCTCCTGTGGAATGCTTGTATCCAGTCTGTCCTCGATACGATTTAAGACATCTTCCACTTCCTGTGCAAATTTATGTACCGGAACGGCTGCTTTTGCCTGTGCCAATCCGACAGCTTTTTCTGCTGCTTTCATAACACCTTCGCCCTTTAATGCGGAGATCTCAACAACTTCGCATCCCAGCTCCTGGCTCAATTTGTCAATGTGAATCTTGTCGCCATTCTTTTTGACTACGTCCATCATGTTGACTGCCATGATAACCGGTATTCCAAGCTCCATTAACTGGGTGGACAAATAGAGGTTACGCTCGATATTTGTTCCGTCTACAATATTTAAGATTACATCCGGTCTGTCGTTGATCAGGTAATTTCTTGCAACCACTTCCTCCAATGTGTATGGAGAGAGGGAATAGATTCCCGGTAAATCCATGATTGTGACATCCTTATGTCCTTTTAATTTTCCTTCTTTTTTCTCAACGGTAACACCCGGCCAGTTACCGACAAACTGATTGGAACCGGTCAGTGCATTAAACAAAGTTGTTTTTCCACTGTTCGGGTTTCCCGCTAGTGCAATTTTTACTGCCATATTAAACTCCTTTTCCTGTTTGTTCTTTCTATCTTTAGTTAGTATTATCTAACTATCGGACAAAAAAATTATTCTACTTCTATCATGTCAGCGTCGGCTTTTCTTAAGGACAACTCATATCCTCTGACTGTAACCTCAACCGGATCGCCAAGCGGTGCTACTTTTCTTACATAAACATCTACACCTTTGGTGATTCCCATATCCATGATACGTCTTTTGACCGGACCTTCACCGGACAACTTCTTCACTTTTACCGTCTGTCCACACGGCACTTCCCTTAAAGTTCCCATAAACTTTACTCCTTTTTATACCATTATTTTATTCGCCATATCTTTTCCAATCGCAACTCTGGAATCCTTGACATTTACTATCATGTTTCCTCCGATCTCCGATATGACGGTAACCGTTCCACCGGTTACAAAACCAAGATTCTCTAAGAATCTTTTTGTTTCCTCTTTTCCTCCGATTTTTTTGATTTCATTCGGTTCACCTGGCGTGACCATACTTAAAGGCATCATAAATCATCTTCTTTCTTCTCAATGCTTTTTCCTCTAAATGAGAACCATTTTCATTTATTTCATGGTTAGTATATACTAACAATTATTAGTTGTCAATACCTTTTTTCTATTTGCAACAATATCTTCTTCATGTTATACTCTTTTATAGAAATATTTTAAGAAACGGAGGATTTCGTTTATGGCGATTAATGAATCCGCTGAAAACTATCTGGAGACAATTTTAATTTTGAGCCAACAGCTTCCGGTTGTTCGTTCAGTCGATATTGCAAACGAATTGGGTTTCAAAAAATCCAGTATCAGTGTTGCCATGAAGAATCTGCGCAAGCACGATTATATTGAAGTATCGGATGCGGGATTTATCACTCTGACCGACAGCGGCAGGGAGATTGCGGAGATGATTTATGAACGCCACAGACTGATTTCCGACTGGTTAGAAAAACTGGGTGTTGACCATGAGATTGCCGCAGAAGATGCTTGCCGGATTGAGCATGTAATCAGTAAAGAAAGTTTTGAGGCTCTCAAGAAACACGTACCTTAAATTTCATACGACAGTTCGCGACCATCCTGTCGATAAACAAAACTATGGAGTTTGATTGATGGCACAGAATTTCTGTGTCTTTTTTTGTGACCGAGACTCTTTCTTAATATATAAATCTATAAAGAAACAGGAGATTTTTATTATGAATGAACTTTTACTTATCTTGTCCCTGCTGATTACTTACAGCATGGTGTTACTTGTATTTCGGATTTTCAAAAAAGAGGGACTTTTCCTGTGGACAATCATTGCTACGATTGCCGCTAATATTGAAGTCTTAATCCTTGTGAATGCCTTTGGCATGGAAATGACTCTGGGAAATATCTTGTTTGCATCAACATTTCTGGTAACGGATATTCTAAGTGAGTTATACGGAAAAAAAGAGGCGCAAAAAGCCGTCTGGTTCGGCATTGCAACCTCTGTGATCTTTATCTGTATCAGTCAGTCATGGCTGCTTTACACACCGAATGAACATGATTTCGTAATGCCCGCCATGAAAACGATTTTTTCCAATACGCCCCGCCTGATGTTTGTCGGCATTGCGGTGTATGCGATTGTGCAGATGTTTGATGTGTGGCTCTATCATAAGTGGTGGGA
>CAKRJK010000096.1 GCA_934351705.1 uncultured Lachnospiraceae bacterium | reverse complement strand
CCTATGCGATTCCGAAACAATACAACCAGAATCGTGCGATGACAAGATATTTCAGGTATCAGTTTCTTACGGTTTCGGATTATATGGCGATCGAAAGATCGAAAGTATTTTTTGAAGCCTGTTTTTGCGACGGCTATATCTTAACATTAATGCCGGATGATAAGATAAGCAAACAAGAAGTAGAGGAGCATTTAAAGGAACTGGGCGATGAGAGACTGATTGTGATTTTACCCAAAGAAAATGTTCCGGTAGAAAAAGAGGTGCTTCACTTAGCGGCAATCAGAAGCTTAGCACAAAATCAGTTGTTTATTGAGGACAATCAAGTGCTTTGCAAAGAGTTGGATTTGTATGAGGAGGATGTGCGTTACGGGATCAATGAACAATTGAGAAAATATTATATGCCCGAAAATAAAGACTGTTATGTGATCCACAGCAAGGAGTCGGAGCCGCAGATCAGAACAGGAATGGAATTCAACCGATATTTAAGCCGTATTTGCGAAGATTATTATTCTCTGTCGCCAAAGATAAATCATGAATTGTTAAACATACAGAATGTACAGGGACAGTATCTGCGGGCAAGAAATATCGTGGTCAAAGCAATTTTGGAAAAGGCGGATTTATCCGGCTTTGAACAGGGCAGCAGTCCTGAGGCAATGGTTTATCGTGCGGCATTTTTGCGGACGGGGTTAAATTCGCAGCAGTTTCCGTTAGACACGGGATGCCGGAAGATCATCGTGGAAATTGAGAAGTTTTTTGAGCAGAGTGTCGGACAAAAAAAGCAGTTCAGGATACTCTATGAGCGATTGCAGGGAAAAGATTACGGTGTCCGCAAAGGAATTATGCCGTTGTTTTTGGCGTGGACCTTCGGAATGTTTGAGGGAATGCCGGTAATCTATCTGGGAAAAAAGGAATTGGATATTACGGTAGAAGTGCTGAATAATATCAACGAGTTTCCTCAAAGCTATGCTCTTTATATCGAAAAAGAAGATATGGAAAAAGAAACCTATCTGAAAGCATTGGAAACGGTTTTTTGTGAAGAAAAAACAGAATATGTACAACAGGCAAACCGTTTATCGATGATCCGGGACGGAATGCAGAAGTGGTACCGTTCCCTGCCGCAGTACAGTAAGGTGAGTGAGCATTATCCAAAACCGCTTTTACCGCAAATAACAGAGCTTAGAAGAGTGTTAAAACGGACAGAGATCAACGCAAGGGAGCTTCTGTTTGAACAGTTACCGGAGATATTTCAAAATACGGAATATGCAAAGCTGGCAAAACAAATCAAAAAGGTGAAAAAGGCAATGGATTTACATCTGGAAAATGAAATCACGGATATTGCCGGGGAAATCAAAATTATTTTTTGCGGAGAAAAAAATGATAGTTTAAAGGCATGCTTAAACGACTGGTCTTACAGACAAAGAGGTTACGATGCGGGATACGTGCCGGGCAAAAAAGAAAAAATATTTGCAGATTATCTGCAAGAGCTGGACACAAACGATGAGCAGGAGATTGTGTCGGTGCTTTCCAAACGCGTGGAAGATGTCTATGTGGAAGATTGGAATGACGTCACAAGGAAACAGTTTTTGGAAGACTTAAAACAGATCCGGCAAAGTATTGAGGCAGCAAAAGAATCTTCTAATCAGCAGGGGAAACAGCAGGAGATTTTTTTAAAAACAGCAGACGGCACAGAAATCCATAAATTTTATGAGGCTGACACCAAAGACAGCACCAGTGAATTTTTGAAAAATATGATAGAAGAGGCATTGGATAATTTCGGGGAAAGTCTTGAGACCAATCAGAAGGTGGCAGTATTGGCAGAAACTTTAGAAAAGTTATTACAGTAGGGTGAAACAGATGATATATCTTGACAATGCAGCAACGACATTTCCCAAACCGGAGGCGGTATATCAGACGATGGATTTGGTGAACCGCCATTATGCAGTCAATGCGGGGCGGGGAAGTTATACGCTTGCAAAAAAAGCAGAAGATTTAATCGAAAAGACAAGAGAGCAGATCGCCATGCTCACACGTGTGCAGGGAGAGGCAGAAATCATATTCACACCATCGGCGACGTGGGCATGTAACCAGATATTGGGCGGTCTGTCTTTGACAAAAAGGGATACGGTCTATGTGTCACCCTATGAACATAATGCGGTGATGAGAGTATTGCACTTGCTGCAAAAGCAGCAAAAATTTGTGATAAAAGAATTGGCAATCGACACCGATACGCTCAAGCTGGATTTAGAAAAGATTCAATATCAATTTATGCAAAATCCGCCGACGATTCTTTGTATTACGCACATCAGCAATGTTACGGGATACATACTTCCGATAGAGCAGGTTGCAGATATGGCGAAATTTTTTCAGGCAACCGTAATAGTGGACGGTTCCCAGGCATTGGGATTGATTCCTGTCAATATGCAGGGGAGTGCGATTGATTACTATATTTTTGCGGGACATAAGACACTCTACGGACCGTTTGGGATTGGCGGCTATATTCGGAATACCGGGAAAGAATTAAGTACGGTTTTTGCGGGTGGAACAGGAAGTGCTTCGCTAAGTCTTGATATGCCGCTTCAAACAGCCGGCCGCTATGAACCGGGAAGTAAAAATGTTGTTGCAATAGCAGGGTTACACGCAGCGTTGAAGGAACTGGGAGATAGCGGAGTGTCGATGCAAAAAAGTGTAGAGATGTTCCGAAGGAGAGAAGAAGAACTTTACAAACTCATGAGAATGAGATTACGGGACATTCGTAATGTACAGGTATATGCCCAAGACGGAGAAACCGAACAGAGCGGAATTGTTTCTTTTGTGGTAGACGGGTATCAGTCGGAGGATGTAGGAATTATTTTGGATGAAGATTACGACATTGCGGTGCGATGTGGCTATCACTGTGCACCGCTCATACATAAATATTTAGCGGATGAAGGCTATGGCGGAACGGTAAGAGCAAGTGTCGGACGGTTTAATACGGAAAAGGAAATTGAGGTATTTTGCAGTGCAGTAGAGGAGATTGCGAGGGGGTAACAAAAGATGAAAGAGCAGGAGAGAGCAAATTTAAAAGAAATCGTAGAAAACATACAGAGGAAAGAACTGGTGCTACCGGATTTTCAGAGAGGATTTGTGTGGGATCTGGAAATGCAGAGGAGACTGGTTGCGTCTGTCCTGGCAAGAATGCCGCTGGGAAGTATTTTGATCTTGGAGGCTGTCGCCGACGATTACGGCTGCCGTGTGCTTGGAAGAAAAGAACATATTGAATTTGAAGAAAAAAATAGAAAGTTACAGGTATTGCTGGACGGACAACAGAGATTAACCGTGCTCACCAATATTTTTTCAAACTTGCTTTATTACGATTATGAAAATGAAAAGGGTGTTGTGAAAAATTATAAAAGTGTTATTTCAAAAGATTTGAAAAACCGCTTTTTCCTAAGAATTCCATGTATTGAGACCTTAACGGAAAAACAGGACTTGTTTGGATTACGCAATCTGAAATTTGCACTAAACAATCCAGAGAGGGAAGAAGAAAACTATATAGAAGAACCGGAACAGTCAAAAGTATTTCCGAAATTTTTGACAGAGGATATCCGAAGTTATATTGAGGTCAGAGGTTTTGATGAAAAATCAAAAAAATCCTATGCTCCGCATACGGAGAATCCTTTAAATATCATAGATGACAGTATCAAGCAGATAGACGAGAATGCTTATATGATCCCTTTGTATCTGTTGATCGACAGCACATCAAAGAACGCGTCGGACAAAACTTCCAACGAGTTGATTCTCGGAAAGATTTTAGAAAAAATTGTAGAAAAGGTAGTCTGGTATCGCTGTGAAAAGGAGTACGTGATTTTAGACGAAAAAGCAAAAAAGAAATATATTGAGGAACATATCAATCCAATCTTTCGGGAGGGAATCATCGAGAATGATGTGATACATGAGGAAAAACTGCGGGAAAAATGGATCAAACAGGGCTGCAAAGAATGGGCGGACAAGTTGCAGGCATACTTAAAATGCTGTATCACCACAATGGATTTACATCAGATTGTCGTGCCTGAAAGTGAACGTGAGAGGGCAATAGATATATATGAAAATTTGAATTTGGGAGGAATTACGTTAAGCACTTTTGAACTGGTGCTTGCAAAGGCGTCTAAGATTCAATTTGAAAAAAACCAGAATTTGTATGAGGAGATCTTAGATTTTTCAAAGAAATCCAAGCAGTACAGAAAAGAAATCTTATCCGATGTTGTGAGAAAATATTATGAAGAATTCAGAATAAACCACGAGGATTATTCCGCAACGCAATTTATGGAATGCTATGACAGACAAAAGCATGAGTTCCGTAAAAAATACACGGAAGTCTTTTTGAATGTGCTTTCTCTTCTTTGTTATGTGCCGGATTACGATGCACAGAAGATAGAAACGGGAATTATAAAAAGGGATAAAATCCTATCTTTGAAAGCAGAGCAGATACACGATAATTATAAAGCGGCATGTATCGGAATCGATCGGGCATTTTTCTTTTTGCAGGGACGGTGCGGCGTAAGAAAAATCCAGGAAATAAATTATAATCTGATGATGGTATTGCTGGGATATATCTTAGCCAATGAAGAATATTACAAAGAGACAAAAGTGATAGACCGTCTGGAGGCGTGGTATTGGTCATCCATTTTTTCGGGGCGTTATGACAAAGACCAGACGAACCATATTATGGAAGATATTTGTTATTTTCTGAAATACTTAGGAAAGCAAAATAAGGAACAGGAATGGCTGCAGGAACGACAAGAAAAGATGTTTGTGATTGACGATTTTTCGGATGAAAAAACATTGTTGTTAGAAACGCATACAGTGCCTAAAAACGTACTGAAAGTGTCCATCTGTCAGTTTTATCTGGCTCAGACATATAAAGATCTGTTGGAAGATGAAAAGATACAGCCGTTTTGTGAAGAAGTAAAAGAGCTGCAGGAACATCATGTTGTGCCGATCGGCAGGATAGATACGCCGTATAAGAAGATGGTAGAGGCAAGAAAAGATAAGAGCAATCTTTTGAACTCGCCGATTAATTTTGTCTATATCACAAAAGATTCAAACAGAGCCATACAGAATCAGTCATATGAGATGTATCGGAAACATTGTAATGAAGAGAGCCTGTATAAGCTGGATCTCAAAGACTGTAATACGGAGGATGAGAGTCAGGTAAAACAGTTGTTTAAAATGCGGTTTGAGGAGACCAGAACCAGGATAAATCAACGGGTAAGCGATGTATTGGTGTAGGGAGAGTAACATGGATGAACATAGGATGAACCAACTGACGTTAGAGATATTGCATTTGGAACGCAAGAATCTGCGAAGCAAAGCAAAGACAGATCAGAAAATGTCGGAAGAGCTGCAAAAAGTGATCATGGAGTACGCAAAGAGAAGGCAAAAGTAGAGGGAAACAGTATGAAGTTTGAAAGTATCACAATGTACAACTTTATGCGATATAAAGGGGAAAACAGAATTGATTTCAGTTGTGATGAAGACAAAAATGTAACGGTCGTATTGGGGGATAATACGGTAGGAAAAACCACGATAGCACAGGCATTCCGCTGGGGACTGTACGGAGCGTTGATGAAAAGCGGAAAACAGGGAAAAGATGATTACCAGTTACTGAATCATAAAGTATTAGAGTTGATGGATGCAAATAGCCGGGCGAGTGTGAAAGTTGAGATTGTAGCGGTCGATGAAGAAAAACGCTATATTATCACAAGAGAAATCATTTATAATCGTGCTTTTCCCAAATTTGAAGCGAGAGAATTTCAGAAAAAGTTGTCCATGAAAATTACGGAGCTGCATGATGCGGACATTTTTGTCACGGTAGAAAACGACGAGATAGATAAAGTGATCAACGAACTGTTTCCGATTAATCTGTCACACTATTTTTTGTTCGACGGAGAACGCTGGAATGATGTGAGCGTGGGCGGTGTCAGGGAAAATATTAAAGAATCCGTACATATTCTGACCGGTTTATCGGCATATCAGGAGGCAAAGTGGCACTTAAAGGAGATGGGGAGCAATTCGGTCATAAGAAAATTCCGCGGAAAAATCAGTGGTTCCGGTGCGGTATACGAT
>CAKRJK010000095.1 GCA_934351705.1 uncultured Lachnospiraceae bacterium | reverse complement strand
TCCTCTTCCTGCCTTTGCCATTATACCCGCCTCCTTAGTTCTGGATGGTTACGCAGATACCTTTCAAAGGCTACACGAAGAATCAGCTTGCGTTCTCCGTAATATGCCAGAAAATCTTCCCCATCCGTATTATTCAATAAATCGTAAAATTTTCTCCGACTCAAAACAAAATATTCAATTGCCTCAGAAGGATTCAAAATATCCTTTTCTGCTAAATCTGGTCTTGCCATAAAGCACTTCCTTTCTGCCAAAAGTGGCTGTTTTCAAGGGTTTTCGGGGTCATCCTATGTTCGCTCTTATGCCCTGTAATAGCAACTACTTTCGGCAGATAAAAGGAACTATATTTCTGAAGAATTAAGGATGAATTCTTCGAACTTCGGGCGGATGATCAGGAATCTGTTTCCACAGTACACCGCTACCGTTCCAAGGTTATCCTCTGCAATTCTTCTCAGTTTCTTTATACCAATATTAAAATAAGCTGCTGCCTCCTTGATGGTGAGCATATACTTCTCACTAACAGGCACAGCATCATCCTTTTTAGTTTCAACTAAATGCATTATGCCCACCTCCTTGCCGGCGCAGATTACTCTGTCCCGGTCAATATAGATTTATGTGTTATGAAAGCTTGAGAACCTTAACTGCCTCAGAACGAAGAAGTCTTGCATCAAGATGTTCACAAGCTAAATATCCTGTCTGCTGAGAAAGAGCAAACTTCTCAGCAAGTGTTCTAACCAAAATGCCACTACGATTTACAATCCAGTAATAGCTGAAATCACCAAACGCAATCGGCTTATTTCCATTATTCACATTTGACATGAACTCTGAAATAAATACTGATTTTCCAAAGATAGTATCAGTATTATGATTCCAAATATAGTTACCACCTACATCCTTAAGCTTACGAAGAACAAGTGCCGTCTCGTCATTCATTACCCATATATTAAGATATCTTGTTGGAGCAATTGAAAACGAACCAAATCTTAAGTGGCATAAACAAATGCATGACCTTCTTCAAAAGATGATTCATGTTGCCAAGAAAAATAAAACTGGCATTCCTGACGAACAGGTAAACAAACTGACCGATAAATATATTTCAATTCTTGAACTTGCTGCTAATGAATACAAAAATAATCCACCTACCAAAGATTACATGGATGGATTTAATCTTCAAAAAAGACTTCGGGAATACCAGGATGACCATCTATACTTTCTCAAACATCCCGATGTTGACTATACGAATAACATCAGTGAACGAGAACTAAGAAAATTCAAAAGAAAACAAAAACAGGCTGTTGTGCTCCGAAGTAATTCTGGTGGACAGCATATTTGTGATGCACTTACCATAATTGAAACTGCAAAAATGCAAAACAAAAATATATACGATGTTGTTGAAGCAGCATTTATCAAATAATCACAAAAGGGTGTAGAAAAGTTTGTTACAATCTAACAACGCATTTCCTGCACCCTTTGATTTTATTGGCTTTGGCTAATCACTGAACAGTAACCAATTAATTTTGAAATAACTGCTCTTCCATTTCACCTTCCAACAATATTTTTTTTAATCTCCTAGCCGCCACATTCATCGGGCGTTTTGAATCATATACCATACAAATCTCTCGTTCCGGAATCTCCTCTCTTAAAGGAATCGGCACAATCTCATGTTGCGCAATCGACTGTTTGACCATCGGCTCCGGAAGAAACGCCAAGCCTAATTCATACTTTACCAGCGGAAGAATCTGGTCTGTCGTAGCCACCTCTGTATCCGGCTTCAACTCCACTCCGTGATCCCAAAAAAGCTGATGATAAAATTGATAGGTCATCGTTTCCTTACCGAGACAGATAAACGGATAATTTTGAATCTCCGCTAAACTGAGTTCCTGACTGCCTAATGCGGTAAAGGTTCTCCCCCCAACCAAGACTTCCCGGAAAGACTGCAATGGGACCTCTTTTAGCGGTTTCTGTGTTCTCGTCGGAGTTGTCACAACCGCAAAATCAATCTCTCCGCTTTTGACAGACTGCACTGCCTGCGGAGTAGAATGATTATATATCTTAATCCGGATTCGCGGATATTCTATATGGAACCGTTTGAGTTTCTCCAACAGATAAATACTAAGCGCAATCTCACTCGCTCCGATTGCTATACTTCCCTGTTTCAATTCTGCACTTTCTGTCATTTCATCTTCTGCCTCCTGAAGTAATGACATTGCCGCAGCTACTCTCGTATAAAGCCGCTCTCCTTCCGGCGTCAGACGTACTCCACGGTTTGTGCGGACAAATAAGGTACATTGAACCGCACTCTCTAAGCAATTCATCGCCCGCGTAACATTGGGCTGGCTGTTGCCCAATGCATGTGCCGCCTTTGTAAAATTGTTGTATTTTGCAACATAATAGAAAATTCGGTAATATTCAAAATTAACGTTCATAAAACCTCCTTTTGATATGACTTTTACTGATGACAGCTATATAAATAATAGTTTTTACATATGTCTACACATTCAGTATAATAAACCAAGATAAAAAAAGCAATACAAAGGAGGAAGAGATATGTTGACAGCAGTAACCGGTATTAACTGGGGTGATGAGGGAAAAGGAAGAGTCATTGATTTATTAGCAGAGAAGGCAAATGTTGTTGTTCGCTATCAGGGCGGGAACAACGCCGGACATACCGTGGTAACCGGGCAGGGAAAGTTCGTCTTAAACCTTCTGCCTTCCGGAATTCTGCATTCTGATGTGACCTGTATACTGGGCGATGGTATGGTGGTAGACTTAGAACACCTCGCATCGGAGATTTCTCAGATTCAGAAAAAAGGAATTCGGGTAACTCCCGACAATCTGAAATTATCATCAAAAGCTACCATTTCTATGCCGTGGCACCGCGTACAAGACGAACTGGAGGAAGAACGTCTTTCTAAATCGGGATCTGCATTTGGTTCCACCAGACGCGGAATCGCCTATGCTTACAGCGACAAGTACCGCAAAAAGACCATTCGGCTCGGAGACCTTTTGCACCTTGAAGAAGAAACGGTACAGGTACGTTTAAAGACGATCCTGGAATCCAAAAATCTGGAACTTGCCGGATGTTACCATCAGGAATCCATGTCTTATCCTGCCTTACTTTCGTGGTGTCAAAAGCAGGCAGAACTTTTTGCCCCATATATCTGCGATACCGGCAGTTACCTGGAAAATGCTCTTGAAAGCGGCAAAAAAGTAGTTTTGGAAGCACAGCTTGGTGCAATGAGAGATATTGATTACGGTATTTTTCCATACACCTCCAGTTCCTCCACGATTTCCGCCTACGGACCGATCGGAGCAGGGATTCCGGGAAAACAAATCGATCATGTTGTCGGTGTCCTAAAAGCATATTCAACATGCGTCGGTGCCGGCCCGTTTATCGCAGAAAAAGCAATGTCCGAATCATGGATGGAAACTCTCAGAAAATATGGTGAAGAATACGGTGCAGCTACCGGACGCCCACGCCGGGTCGGACCTTTTGACGCTGTTGCCAGCCGATATGGTTTAAAATGTCAAAATGCCGATAAAATCGCTCTGACAAAACTGGACGTATTAAGTGCTCTGGATCAGATACCGGTCATCGTCGGCTACCGCAAAAACGGTCAGATAACAGATCAATTCGATCCATTGGAAAATCTGGATTTGTATGAACCGGTGGTTGAATATCTGCCGGGATGGAAGCAGGATATTTCCACCTGTAACAGCTGGGCACAGCTCCCTGACAATGCAAAGTCTTATATCACTTATATCGAGGAACTGCTGCATCACGAAATACAGTTTATTTCCGTAGGTGCCGAACGCAATCAATATTTTACAAAGGGTGCGTGGCTATAAGACACTTACCGCCACAACAAATATCATCCGTTGAAACGGATGTTGTCTTAAAAATTTTTAAGGAGATGAGTTTATGTCATTAGTGCTGCCAAGAGAAGAAGAAGTTGAAAATATATTTTCACGCATACTCTCCTCGAATGAATTTTGCGAAAGACTCCTAGAGACCTTTTATGATCATCTGTGTGATGACAATAGATATATGGACCCTAATCCGCATCATTTTGCGGAGGTTTTGCTCAATGCATACAAAAACGGGGATGTAAGTGCATTATTATTGGAAATATGTAACCGCAGCATGTTTGACCTTCTGAAAGAAGCCTACCTGATTCCCAAACGGTTTCACGGAAAGTCCGGGGAAAATCCTGTTCTTTTGACAGATGCAGACGGGAATTTGCTGGAGGAGAAAAAAGATCTGGTCTCAAAACATGAATACAAGAAATTTCATGAGATTTACACGGCACATTCTGCCGCTCCGCGTTCCAAACTCTACCTTGCAGACGGCTATGATCTTATCCGGTATTATCAGCCATCCGGTATGGATATTTACGAAAAACACGAAAACAAAGAACGCGTCATCCTCATATTGTATGCACTCCCGGATACAAAAAAAATGAATCTGACAGAAGCACAGGCATATGACGTGATCTGGTCTGCTTTCCATAAAATACAAGACGAAGCATTCTCTTCTATTGTTTATTATGGTCAGGAGTCCGGTACCAGGTCCGGCAAAACCTTTGATGAGCTTGGCGTTCTTCTACCGATTCATCAATTTGAAGCAAAAATGCTTCACCACCTTAATGTCATCGACGGTCTTGTTCTGTCGTGCCGTGAAGAAATGATGAAGTCAGCCGGAAATAACAGTTTAGATTTATAGTCAGCATAAGGAGTGTACTATGATAACCGGAGAAAAACAAATCACCATCAAAAAAAAATCATATGGAAATCCATTGGCATGACTATGCCGACCGGGCAGATTCCAATCCCATCACCGAAGCAAGCCTGTCCGCAAAAGCATCCGTAATCGGAAGAGTAGGAATCATGATGCTGTCCTGCGGAACCGGAGCATGGCGTGTCCGCAGTTCAATGAACGAGCTTTCCGAACTTATGGGCATAACCTGTACAGCCGACATTGGTCTTATGTCCATTAACTATACCTGCTTTGACGGAAACAGCAGCTTTAGTCAGTCTTTATGCCTGACAAATACGGGAGTAAACACCTCGCAGCTTCATCGTCTTGAAAAATTTGTATCTGATTTTGAAGAGAAATACATCTCTCAAAGCTGTGATGATATCCTTTCTGTGTTAGACGAGATTGAAAAGATTCACGGGTTGTATTCGCCTGCTACACTGGCTGTCGCTGCCGCATTGGCATGTGGTGCTTTTACGTTCCTCCTCGGCGGTGGTATCATCGAAATGCTCTGCGCTTTTTCAGGTGCCGGAATAGGCAACTTTATAAGATGCAAACTTTCCAAACACCACATTACCCTATTCTTATGTATTACTTCTTCCATATCGGCTTCCTGTCTTATCTATACTGCCTTGATCAAGCTGTTGGAACTTGCATTTTCAATAAATTTGCAGCATGAGGCCGGATACATTTGCTCTATGTTATTTATCATTCCGGGATTTCCGTTTATCACCAGCGGCATTGATCTTGCCAAATTGGATATGCGTTCCGGAACCGAGCGACTGATGTATTCACTAATCATTATAACGGTCGCAACAATGACAGCATGGATACTCGCTATGGTGCTCGGACTGAAGCCAATAGCGTTTCCTCCTTTAAATCTGGCATTATGGCAATGGATTGTTCTTCGATTGCTAGCAAGTTTTTGCGGAGTGTGGGGATTTTCTATCATGTTTAACAGTTCCATCCGCCTTGCGACTGCTGCCGGCATTATAGGTGCCGTATCAAATACCATTCGTTTGGAATTAATAGACCTTTCTGCACTGCCTCCGGCTGCTGCCGCTTTTTTAGGTGCTTTTATTGCGGGAATCCTTGCTTCGACGCTAAAAGGAATATCCGGCTACCCAAGAATATCCATCACGGTCCCATCCATCGTAATTATGGTGCCCGGATTATATCTGTATAAAGGATTTTATAATCTTGGAATTATGAATCTGACTGTTGCCTCCTCTTGGCTTTCATCCGCATTACTTATCGTTCTGGCACTTCCATTGGGATTGATATTTGCCCGGATTATTACTGACAAAACCTTCCGATTCTGCACCTGAGCATTTACCCTTACATGAATCACTGAGTACTTTAGGAGGAAAAATGAATCTTTCAAATTTTTGTTA
>CAKRJK010000094.1 GCA_934351705.1 uncultured Lachnospiraceae bacterium | reverse complement strand
GCACTCCCGGCGCAGATAGGCATACAGCAGCCCCCTTACACCCGCAGTTCCCGCTCTCTCAAAAGTCGGTTGACTTCCATCTCATACTCCACCAACCCCTCCGCCTTGCGAATCTTCTTAACATACTTCTCACTATCCGCAAAACTCTCCCCTAAATACCCCCACAACTCCTTCATCTTAAACAGAACATTCTTCTCCCCACTCATCACCCCCCGATACCCCTCATACACCCTCTCATGAAACTGCATAAGGTTTTCTTTCGTCAACTCCCCCTCTCCCCGGATACTCAAAAAGAGCGCAGGATTCCGCAAAATCCCCCTGCCGCACATCACCGACTGAATCGTCGGATAACGCTCCATAACCCGTTCAAAATCCTCTTTATCATAAATGTCTCCATTGTAACAAACCGGATTCTCCGACTGCTCTACCGCCTTTTTAAACGCCTCATAATTGGGTTTCTTCTTATAATAATCCTCACGCACCCGCGGATGTATGATCACCTCTTTGATCGGGTAACGGTTAAATACCTCCAAAATCTCATCAAACTCATTCGAATCTTCCATCCCCAGCCTGGTCTTTACCGAAACCTCCATATCAATATGATCAAATACCTCTTCAAAAAAATCCCGCAGTTTCTCTGTATCTTCCAGAAAACCCGCACCTTTTTTCTTAGACACCACCGTTCCCGACGGACATCCCAGATTCAGATTCACCTCCGTGTATCCGTATTCCTTTAACGCCTCTGCCACACGCAAAAAATACTCCGCCTGATTCGTCAGAATCTGCGGAACGATTATTACTCCCTCATTATTTTCCGGTAAAATATCCCGTTTTTCCCTCGGCGTAAAATTCTTATTTTTACTCGGTGATAAAAACGGCGTATAGTATACCTCCTGTTTCCCGAAAACCGCCGCATGGGCATTTCGATATATGTATCCTGTAATCCCCTCCAACGGGGCAATATAATAATTCATATCTGTTTTTCCTCTTATCAAAAAATCTTTACACTTGTCTGGTTTTATGCTATCATTTCCGTATTCTACCAAGGAGGACTGTTTTATGAAATTTGAATTAACCGAAAACAAACCGTCCGTAACGGTAAAACGGACATTAAAAATTCTGACGGATACGCTCACAGAGCTTTTGGCACACGAACCTTTTGAAAAAATCTCCGTTACTAAGATTTGCGAAAAAAGTATGATTCCGCGTGCCACCTTCTATAATTATTTTGATGATAAATATGATTTTTTAAATTATTACTGGGCACAGCACTTTATGGAATTTCTTCCGCATAACTATGACTCCGACGTTCCCGTTGCACAGCATTTGACGGAAACGTTAGAAAACCTTGCCCTCTATCTGCAACAGAATTTTGACACCAGCAAGGATATTTATCAGAGCAACCGCAACGGTCAATTTTTCTTATCTCTTTTGAATTATGTGTCAAAGCGGACTCTGCACGTATTGGAAGATGCCCTCGATTCCGGACAGAATTCTTCTGTTCCGCTTGAATTGATTGCAAACATTCTTGCAAGTTCCACATTAACAGTGGGTTATTGGTGGCTTACTCATCAGGACGAAGCCTCTTTAAAAGATATTACTTCTTATTTTCATGTGTTATCCGAGCGCACACTTGCCGACCTTCGATAGCTTACTGCTTTTCCGGTTGAATCAGCATTGTGCGTAGTACGCCTGCCCGCTCATAAGTTCTTTTTCCGGCTCCGATTCCTATTTTTTGAATCGTAAACTGCTGCGGTAATTGATAGTCCGTTGCAATTGCCGCTACGATTGCCGCTCCTGTCGGAGTGACATACTCTCCCTCTGATTCCATGATTCTGAGCGGAATCTGATATTGGGAGATGATTGCCGCAACTGCCGGAACCGGAATCGGCAGTACACCGTGCTGACATCTTACACATCCTGTTCCCTCATTCAAAAACGGAACTGCTACTCTTTTGATTCCCAGATCATCAAGGCAGACTGCTGCCGCCGCAATATCCACGATAGAATCGACCGCTCCCACCTCATGAAAATGCACCTGCTCTATCGGAAGTCCATGCACCTTGCTTTCTGCCTGTGCCAGAATCTCAAAAATTTTGACTGCTGTCTTTTTTGCCCCTTTTGATAAATCTGAATTTTCTAATATTTGACAGATTTCTGAAAGATTTCTTTGCACTCCTTTATGATTATGACAGTGTTCCTGCGTTTTTGCTTTTCCGTACAAATATTCCATATCGTGGTCATGGTTATCCTGCTCCTCTAAAATCACCGCAAAATCACACGCTTCAATCCCCGACTTTTTCACCCTTGTGATCTCTGTGGAAAATCCCTGCAATGGCAGACTGCTTAGGGCTTTCTCCAACACTTTTTCATCTGCTCCCAAATCCAGCATTGCCGCTACAAACATATCTCCGCTGATTCCCGACAGACATTCCAAATACAATATGTTATCCATGATGTTCCCCCAATCTGTTAATCTGTGACGCCATATAGCCCGCACCGTAGCCGTTATCAATATTGACTACCGCAATTCCGTTTGCACAGGAATTCATCATCGCAAGCAGGGCTGCCAATCCATTCAGACTTGCTCCGTAACCGACAGAAGTCGGCACGGCAATTACCGGTTTGTCTACCATACCGCCCAGCACGCTTGCCAATGCTCCCTCCATTCCCGCAACTGCCACAATACAGTTTGCACTCTGAATCTCATCCAGCTTTGACAACATCCTGTGCATTCCGCAGACACCGATATCGTAGATCCGCTCTACATAATTCCCGAAATACTCGGCTGTCTGTGCCGCCTCCTCCGCGACTGGAATATCGGCTGTTCCCGCACTGCACACTGCAATCTTTCCGATGTGTGCTTTGTCCTTTTTCTCTATTTTAATAATACGTGAAATCTCATCATATTCCGTCTGCGGAAAACGTTCGGCGACCAGACGGTACTGCTCTTTTGATGCCCTTGTTCCGAATACCTCGCCGTTTCTCTCATATAAATGTGCAAAAATATTGAGAAAATGCTCATTGGCTTTGCCCTCGCAGTAGATGACCTCCGATGCCCCGGTACGGATTTCCCTGTGGGTATCTAATTTTGCATACCCCAATTCCTCGTAGGGTTCTTTTCTAAAATGCTGTTCCGCCTCTTCCACTGAAATACTTCCGTCTTTCACTTTTTGTAATATCTCACGCGTCTCCATTTTTCTCTTACTCCTCACGCATTTGAATTTCCTGCCGCCTTGCCTGCCTCTTTCCTGCCGTTCTTCTTGAATTCCCTTAACTGTTCCATAGAAAGCGATCGATGACTGCTCTTGGCTATCTCTTTCCTGCCGTTCCTCCTGAACGCCCTTACTTTCTCCATAGAAAGCAATTGTTGACTGGCTTTTGGCTGCCACTTCCCTGCCGTTCTGCATGAACGCCCTTACCTTCTCCATAGAAAACGATTGTTGACTGCTCTTGGCTGGCTCTTTCTTGTTTGCTGTCTTGTTCATTCCAACTTTTTCCCGACAGCGATGTGGTTTTGAAGTGCCATCAGTATACCATATCCGCCATCAAAGCTCAACGCCTTGTGATAACCCAAAAAGTTATCCAAATCAAATATCCGGGGCAACACCATTTAGAATACACTTAGAATAATTTGAGATATGCCATATCCTTCCTTTAACCAAACACAACGATAACCTTCCGATAGTCGCCCTTGTGCATTGCCCCTCCGAGAGAAATCTTTTGAAAGGATTCGTGCAGCTCTTAAGAATCCAAGAGACAAATATACCAAGTGTTTTCCAATGTTTGAGCTGTGCGAGTTTTGGAAAACACTTGGTCGCTTATATTTGTCGATGATTCTTTAGAGCTGCTAGAATCCTTGATTTGATTTCTCTCGGAGGGGCAATGCACAAGGGCGACTTTCACAAACCACTTGACCTTTTCCCACACAACACAGTTCGTTCTGCCCCGAAAATTTTTCTTTCCATATAACAGAAAATATAATATAATAAGAACAGAATCCATACGATTTTTTTCCTATCAGGAGGTGACCATATGAGAGAAAAATATCAACGAGCATCTTTAGAGGTAGAGGCCGAGAAATACGAATTGAACAAAGGTCTTGAAGATGGCTTTGAACCCTGGACAAATGTTGTTACCCGCGGCTGGGTTTCCACCGACGGTCTGGTAAAAGTAGAACAGGAAAACGGACAATTCCTTTGCCCTTTCATCCGCAACCGACGCGGTGTTGTTTTTATTCGTGAGAATGACTATATCATTTACGAAGAAGATGGCGAACGCCATTGCTGTGGCGGCGATAAATTTAATGCCCGTTTCAGAAAAATATAAAAACAGAACCGCAGCGACAGACGTACAACACATTCGTGTCTGATACATCTGTTGCTACGGTTTTAAATTGTCAAAAAGACTTCTTTGCTTACTGCACCTTTTTCGTGTTGCGGTACTGCATCGGTGTCATCTCAAAAATCTTTTTGAATGTACGGCTGAAATTTTCCACATTCGGATACCCGATCGCATGTGCGATATTCTCCACCGTCATATTTCCGTTCTTGAGCAGAATCTTCGCCTTTTTCATGCGAATGTTCGTCAACTGCTCCCCAAATGTTTTTCCTGATTTATCCTTGATATATTTTGATACATACGGCGTGGACAGATGAAACTGCTCTGCCATACCCTCCAGTGTCACGGTCTGGTAATTATTCTGCATATAGTTCAGCATTCCGACCAGCCGCCCATCCTGAGCACTGTTTTCCTGCTGGATCTGCGGAATCTTGTTCACCGCAACGCAGAGTGCATGGATCGATGCCTTGATAATATCTTCGTCCATACCCGCACCCCAGTAGGCTTTCTCCTCGCATGTGATTCCCACAAACGCGATTGCCTTAGAGGAAGAACCTCTCGTCAACGCATGCTCCTCATACACCGTAACCTCATAGCTGATTCCGAAGAACTGCTTGATAATGTTACTGATCGCATCCAAGCGTCCGTTTCCGTTTGCATCAACCACGGTTTTCTTCTCATTACAGGAAATCGTAGCCTCTGCCATAATGCCGTCCACCTGTGTGAAATGACATTCCTCTATCTGGAAATACGGCATATAGTTGATATACCGGTCGGCAAAAATCTCATATACCCACTGCGGAGAAAGTTCTTTGTGTTCCTCATCCGAAACCTGCTTAACTGCATAGCCGACTTCCTCCCGCATTTTTTCCGGAATGGAGATACCAAAATTCTGTTTTAAGATATAGTTTACGCCGCCTTTTCCCGACTGGCTGTTGATACGGATAACATCCGCGTCATAAGTACGTCCTACGTCCATCGGATCAATCGGCAGATACGGAACTGTCCAGATGGCATGGTCTTTATCTTTTAAGCATGCCATACCTTTTGCAATCGCATCCTGATGGGAACCCGAAAATGCGGTAAATACCAGATCGCCGGCATATGGCTGACGCGGATCTACGGTCATGCGGGTTAAACGCTCATAGGTATCGCGGATTTCTCCCATATTGGAAAAGTCCAGTTTCGGATCGACACCGTGAGAAAACATGTTCATCGCAAGCGTGATAATATCCACATTTCCTGTTCTCTCACCGTTTCCAAACAGAGTTCCCTCGATACGCTCCGCTCCCGCAAGAATACCCAGTTCCGCATCGCTGACTCCGCAGCCGCGATCGTTATGCGGGTGAAGGCAAAGGATGACTCCGTCCCGATATTTTAAATGTTTGTTAATGTATTCCACCTGTGTCGCAAATACGTGTGGCATTGCGTTCTCCACAGTCGTCGGAATATTGATGATCGCTTTGTTCTCCTCATCCGGTTTCCAGACATCTAATACGGCGTTACATACATCCACCGCATAATCTACCTCTGTTCCCGGAAAACTCTCAGGACTGTATTGGAATGAAAAATTACCGTCTGTCTCATCCGCAAGTTCTTTTAACAGCTTCGCTCCGTCCACTGCGATTTGCAAAATCTCTTCTTTGCTCTTTTTGAATACCTGCTCCCTCTGTGCAACCGAAGTGGAGTTATACAGATGGATGATAGCGTGCGGTGCTCCCTTCACTGCCTCGAACGTCTTTTTGATAATGTGCTCTCTCGCCTGTGTCAACACCTGAACCGTCACATCATCCGGTATCATATCACG
>CAKRJK010000093.1 GCA_934351705.1 uncultured Lachnospiraceae bacterium | reverse complement strand
GAATAGGTCTGTCCCGATACCGGATAGCATTCCGCAAATCCCATCTTCTTTGCAATCATCGGATCAATCTTATCAATCGTCTCCTGATCTCCCGCAAAAAGTTCCTGGAAACTTGCCTGTGTTCCCGTGGTTCCTTTTGAACCTAACAGTTTTAACGTACCCATCACGTACTCTAAGTCCTCTAAATCAAGCAAAAACTCCTGAATCCAGAGTGTCGCACGTTTTCCGACTGTCGTCGGCTGTGCCGGCTGGAAATGGGTGAATGCCAGCGTCGGAAGTTCTTTGTATTCGTCTGCAAACTTTGCAAGCTCATCGATTACATTGACTAATTTTTTGCGGACCAACTTTAATGCCTCGTTCATCACGATAATGTCGGTGTTGTCTCCCACGTAGCAGGAAGTTGCTCCTAAATGAATGATTCCCGCTGCTTTCGGGCATTGCTGTCCGTATGCATACACATGGCTCATAACGTCATGGCGGACTAATTTTTCTCTCTCTTTTGCCACATCATAATTAATGTTTTCCGCATTCGCCTTTAACTCGTCAATCTGCTCCTGTGTGATAACCGGTTTTCCGTTCTCGGAAAGTCCCAATTCCATCTCTGTCTCTGCAAGGGCAATCCAAAGTTTTCTCCAGGTGCGGAATTTCATATCCGGTGAAAAGATATATTGCATCTCCTTGCTCGCATAACGCTCTGAAAGCGGACTGTTGTATTTATCTGTACTCATGTTGTTTCTCCTCTCATGCTGCGTTTTTCTTACTGTTCCTATCTCTCAAAATCGCCTCGGATGTTCTCTTTTGGCGGCTCCATCGGGTAACTTCCCGTAAAACAGCCTTTGCAGATGGATAATCCGCCAACCATTTGCTCTAAGCGCTCTATCTCAAGATAACCAAGCGAATCCGCTCCGATCACATCGCGAATCTCATCAATCGTACGGTTGTAGGCAATGAGCTGCTCACGCTCCGGTATATCCGTTCCGAAATAGCATGGCCACAAAAACGGCGGCGACGAAATTCTGACATGAACCTCTGTCGCACCCGCCTCGCGAAGCATTCTCACGATACGGTCTGAAGTCGTTCCCCTCACAATGGAATCGTCTATCATGATCACTCTTTTTCCGTCTACTGCCTCTTTTAAGACGTTGAGCTTGATCTTTACGCTGGACTCACGGTTGCTTTGTTTTGGTTTGATAAAGGTTCGTCCGACATACCCGTTTTTGACAAATGCCGTTCCGTAAGGAATCCCCGACTGCAAGGCATAACCAAGTGCCGCCGCATTTCCCGATTCCGGTACTCCGACTACCAGATCCGCTTCTACCGGTGAATCTATCGCAAGATATTTTCCCGCCAAAATACGTGACTGGTATACTCCGACTCCGTCAATTCTGCTGTCCGGTCTTGCAAAGTAAATGTATTCAAAAATACATCTTGCCTCCTCGTTCTTTGGCAGACACATTGTCGTATCCGATTCAATTCCTTTTTCCGGTGTGATCGTTACCACCTCGCCCGGCAGCACATCACGGACAAATTCTACTCCTAACGTATCCAACGCACAGGATTCCGAGGTCAGAATGTACGCATTGTCACGTTTTCCGATACAGAGCGGTTTGAATCCGTAAGGATCTCTCGCTCCGATTAATTTTCTCGGACTCATGACAACCAGAGCATAGGCACCTTTAATCTTGGTTGCCGCCCGTCTGACCGCCTCTTCTGCTGTCTTTGATTTTAAACGCTCCCTTGCGATATGGTACGCAATGACCTCGGAATCGATCGTTGTCTGGAAAATGGCTCCCGTGTACTCTAACTCTTTTCTGAGTTCATTTGCATTGATCAGGTTACCGTTGTGTGCCAGTCCCAACGTTCCTTTTACATAATTTAAAACCAACGGCTGTGCATTCTCTCTTGTCGATGCTCCCGCTGTGGAATAACGGACGTGTCCGACACCGAGATCTCCCTTCATCGGCTCTAATATTTTTTCTGTAAAGACCTCGTTGACCAAGCCCATATCCTTGTGGGTAGTCACCTTTCCTTTTGGTCCGCTCGTATCGCTTACCGCAATACCGCAGCTCTCCTGTCCGCGATGCTGCAATGCAAACAATCCGTAATAGATGGTCGATGCGACATCGTTTCCGTCAAAATCATACATTCCGAATACGCCGCACTCCTCATGCAGTCCGTTCCACGGTGTATGACACTCTAATTCTTTTCCATTCATAAAGCAATCTGAACCTTTCTTGTCTCTGTTTTTGCTTATGCAAATTTTTCGCCTGTCAACAGCTCATACGCCTCTTTGTATTTGTCCACAGTCTTTGTCACCACTTCCTCCGGCAGCAGATAATCGCTGTCTTTGTTTGCCTTTAACCAGTCTCTTACAAACTGTTTGTCAAAAGACGGCTGTGATTTGCCCGCTTCGTATCCCTCTAACGGCCAGAATCTGGAGCTGTCCGGTGTCAGCATCTCATCGCCTAATACCACGTTGCCGTTCTCATCTAAACCAAACTCAAACTTGGTGTCCGCGATAATAATTCCCTTGCTCAGCGCATACTCGGCACATTTTTTGTAAAGAGCGATCGTGCAGTCTTTAATCTTTTGTGCATACTCGTGTCCTTTTCCCGGATGTGCCTCCTCCAAAATCTCTACGCTTCTCTCAAATGATATATTTTCGTCATGCAGTCCGATTTCCGCTTTGGTACTCGGTGTGTAAATCGGTTCCGGTAATTGCTGTGACTCCTTCAATCCCTCCGGCAGCGTAATTCCGCAGACAGTACCGTTTTCTTTGTAGCTTTCCCAGCCGCTTCCCGTGATGTAGCCGCGTACAATACACTCGATCGGAAGCATATTTAATTTTTTGCATTCCATACTGTTTCCGTCAAAACGCTCCTGTCTGAAATACTCCGGCATATCCTGTACATCTACGGAAATCATGTGATTCGGTACGATGTCCTTTGTAAAATCAAACCAGAATTTGGACATTTTTGTTAAGATTGCTCCCTTTTCTGTGATCTGGTTCTTTAAGATATGGTCAAATGCGGAAATGCGGTCTGTTGCAACAATGATCAGACTGTCTCCGTTGTCATATACCTCACGTACTTTTCCTTCTTTTACCGGTTTAAATTCCTGCATGTCTTTTCTCCTCTTTACTTCTTTGTTTTGAAAAATATCTGTTTGTCCTATTTTTCACACTACAAAAAAATTATAATACAGTGCCTTTTGGAAAGTCAACGGATTTGGCGTGAGTTCCCTTTTTCCGGGTGTAGAAAATCTTCGCGTTTTTATTAGTTTTTTTGTGAATTTTCATTCTTTTATAAGTAGTACTTATAGTTCTGATTAACGAAAGAAAAAATCTTGTCATTTCATATATTTATGGTAAAATATAAGGGTTAGACCAAAGGTGAATGTTGATAGAAAGAAGGATTTTTTATGAAAATGCAAAGAGAGGACATCCGTAACATTGCAATTATCGCTCACGTCGACCACGGTAAGACAACTCTGGTGGACGAGCTTTTAAAACAAAGCGGCGTATTCCGTGCCAATCAGGAAGTACAGGAACGTGTTATGGATTCCAATGATATAGAAAGAGAGCGTGGTATCACCATTCTCTCAAAAAACACAGCCGTCTTTTACAAAGATGTCAAAATCAATATCATCGACACTCCGGGACATGCCGATTTCGGCGGCGAGGTTGAGCGTGTATTGAAGATGGTAGACGGTGTTGTTCTGGTGGTTGATGCCTTCGAGGGTGCAATGCCACAGACTAAATTCGTACTGATGAAAGCATTGGCACTGGATCTTCCGGTTGTCGTATGTATCAACAAGATCGACCGTCCGGAGGCACGTCCTGACGATGTCATCGACGAGGTATTGGAATTGTTTATGGATTTGGATGCTTCCGATGAACAGTTGGAATGCCCGTTTATCTATGCTTCTGCAAGAGACGGATATGCCATTAAGGATTTGGCGGATGAGAGAAAAGACATGACGCCTTTATTTGAGACGATCATCGACTATATTCCGGCTCCGACCGGCGATCCTGACGCAAACACACAGGTTTTGATCAGCACGATTGATTACAATGAATACGTCGGACGTATCGGCGTCGGCAAAGTGGATAACGGCTGTTTAAAAGTCAATCAGGATGCCGTTGTTGTCAACCATCACGAGCCTGACAAACAGCAGAAGGTGCGTATCAGCAAATTATATGAATTTGAAGGACTCAACAAGGTTGAAGTGTCCGAGGCAAAGATTGGTTCCATCGTTGCCATTTCCGGTATTGCGGATATCCACATCGGAGATACCATCTGCTCCCCGGAGGCACCGGAGGCAATTCCTTTCCAAAAGATTTCCGAGCCGACGATTTCCATGAACTGACAGTCCGCTTGCAGGTCAGGAAGGTAAATTTGTTACCTCCCGTCACATCCGTGACCGCCTGTTCCGCGAATTGAATACCGATGTTTCCCTGCGCGTGGAAGAAACCGACAGCCCTGACAGCTACAAGGTTTCCGGCCGTGGTGAACTTCATTTATCTGTCTTAATCGAAAATATGAGACGCGAGGGATATGAATTTGCAGTCAGCAAAGCGGAGGTATTGTACCACACCGATGAAAACGGTAAGAACTTAGAGCCGATGGAGCTTGCCTATATTGATGTTCCCGACGAATTTACCGGAGCGGTCATTGATAAACTCAGCCAGCGAAAAGGCGAGCTTCGCAATATGACACCGATTACCGGCGGCTATACCCGTTTGGAGTTTAATATCCCTTCCCGCGGACTGATCGGATACCGTGGCGAATTTTTAACCGACACCAAAGGGAACGGTATCATCAATACGATTTTCAACGGATATGAACCGTACAAGGGTGATATTCAGTATCGTAAGCAGGGTTCTCTGATCGCGTTTGAATCGGGCGAATCCGTTACCTACGGTCTGTTCTCCGCACAGGAACGTGGAACACTCTTTATCGGACCGGGACACAAGGTTTACTCCGGTATGGTCATCGGACAGTGTGCAAAGGCTGAAGATATTGAGTTAAATGTCTGCAAGAAAAAACATTTGACCAACACCCGTTCTTCTTCCGCTGACGAGGCACTGACACTGACTCCGCCGAGAATTTTAAGCCTAGAGCAGGCGTTGGATTTTATCGATACGGATGAGTTGTTGGAAGTAACACCGGAAAGTCTGCGTATCCGCAAACGAATCCTTGATCCGACCATGCGTAAGAGAGCTAATATGAGAAATAAATAGACAGGCAGGAAATAAACAAGCACGGGATTGCCACAAATGGATGTCCCGTGCTTGTTTTGTTTCGCTTATTTTAACTTGTGAATGTAAATGCAATTCGGTGTCTCAATCGAAATCGGTCTGTTGTCCATCAGACAATATCCTTTTTCATAAAAAATCTTGAATGTCCGAATTTCATTTGAATCGTGATTCAGGCTCACAAAATGATTCCGATCCGGAAAGACCGCCAGTGTCTTCGGATAGTCCCCACTGATCCTGGTCTCCATCTTCTGCTCTAACATTCCCGTCTCTTTATCAATTTTGTAAATCACCACATCGTTGATTCCCACATTTGAGACAAACAGATACTCTCCGTCTGCGGAATGCTCCATGCCGGATGCATTGCTGATCGAACCATCCTGTTCCGCCTCTGTGGTCACAGTCTGTATTTTCTCAAAAACCGGCTGATCATCCTCAACACTGTACTTATAGACTTCCACTTCGTTTTTCAATTCACAAAGAACGTACGCAAATCTTCCGTCCTTGCTGAAACGGATCATTCTCGGACCTGCATCCAGTTCGCAACGCAAAATGTCCTCCAGCTTGATCCTTCCGCGTTCATAATCAATCCGATAGATTTTGATGTGATCCAGACCACTGTCTACGGCACACAAAAACTTCTGGTCCGGTGTCACTTTGACACAGTTGACATGAGGTGTGGAGCTTCTCTCCGTAATTCCTCTTCCGAGACCTTTGTGGAAAACACCGTCTGCAACATCTACAATGCTTCCATCCTCTGCAAGCCGCATCATGCTGACACGTCCGTCATGGTAACCGCCGACAAACAGGTATCTGTCCTGCTCGTCCAATTCTACATAACAGCCACGCATTCCGCCGATCCATTTCTCATTGATGGACACCAGATCTCCGTCCTCCTGA
>CAKRJK010000092.1 GCA_934351705.1 uncultured Lachnospiraceae bacterium | reverse complement strand
GTTCTTTGCTCCGATATGTGCCTCCCACATATCCCGATATAAGCTGCAGGTTTGTAATAATTCTTCCTGTTTTCCCTCTGCTAAAATCGCTCCGTCCTTTAGCACGACAATATTGTCTGCCGTTTTGATAGTCGAAAGTCTGTGGGCAATTACCAGCAAGGTTTTTCCTTTTGTCAAAGCCGCAATACTCTGCTGAATCTTATCCTCGTTTTCCGGGTCTGTGAAAGCCGTTGCCTCATCTAAGATGACAATCGGTGCATTTTTTAACATCATACGTGCAATGGCAATACGCTGTTTCTCTCCGCCGGAAAGTCTTTTTCCTGCCTCACCTGCCGGAGTATCGTATCCCTGAGGAAGTTTATTGATAAATTCTTCACACTGTGCCGCTCTCGCTGCCGCTTTTACCTCTTCGTCCGTGGCATTCGGATTTCCTAACCGGATGTTTTCCATAAGGGAACAGCGGAACAAAAAGTTATCCTGTGTTACAAAGCTGACATATTCCGATAACTGTGAAAGCGGCATATCTTTGACATTGACACCGCCTATCGTAATGCTTCCCGAAGTGACATCCCAAAAACGTGCAATCAGTTTTGCCACGGTAGATTTTCCTCCGCCGGACGGTCCGACCAGAGCCGTAAAGCTGTCCTGCGGCAATTTCAAATTGATGCCGTGCAATACTTCATCCTCTTCGTTTCCGCTATAAGCAAAATGCACATCGCAAAGCTCTACTTCCGTACCGGATACTTCCACTCGGTTATCCGGCTGTGGGAGTTCCTCCATATTCAAAAATTCTTCTAATCCTTCTACGGTAAATTTGACCTGTCTCATGTTTTCAGAAAAAACTTCCAACTTGGCGAGAGAACCGACCATAGACATGGACAGCATAACCGCCAACGCCGCCTGCGGAGCCGTGATCGTGCCGCGGTTTGCCAGCCAAAGTGATACCGGCAGTGTTCCTATCAGCGTGGATGGAAATAATGCAAATGCCAGTTTCATCGTCACATACGTTGAAGCAAGCCATTTCACAACAAATGTGCGGAAATCCGTAATCGCCCCTGCGTATTTTTCATAGGAAACACCCGCTTTTCCGAATGCTTTGATAACCTCGATTCCCTCTATGTACTCTACAATGGTACTATTCATGTAGGCTCCCGCCTGATCGTATTTATCAAAATTTTCACCGCTGATTTTGAAGGTCAGTCCCATACAAAGGAAGGAAACCGGAAATGTGATCAGCGATGCTAACATTAATCTCCAGTCGATCATTGCCAGTGCGATCATGCTCACGACCGGAAGCACTGTATGTCCTACTCCCTCCGGTATCATATGTGCCAGCGGCGGCTCTAAGTTTTCAATCTTATCCACCATCATGTTCTTAATCTCTCCGATAGAATGGTTTTCGACATTGCCGAGCGGTGCATGCAAAAAACGATCTGCCAGACGCAGTCGAAGTCCCTCTAAAACATGGTACGCCATGTTGTGTGATACTCCGGTTGACAGACTAAACAACAGCACTTTTACCGCATATGCCGCAAGTGCAAAAAGGCACCATTTGATAATCACTGCCGCCGTCGCCGTACTTTCCACGAACAGGCAGATGACCTTATACATACAATAAAACGGAACAAGACCTGTGATTACGCTTGCAACAGACATCACCATAGAAAGTATCAGCTTACTCTTGTGTCCGTTGGCGTAGCCGAACAGGGATTTTGTCCAGCTTTTCTCCTTTGGTTGCTTTTCCATATTCGTCACTCCTTACTTTTGTTAGTTTGCTCTAACTGTTAGTGTAACGAATTTTTTTTGATTTGTCTAGGGGGATTTGTGGATGAGAGTTTCCGTACTGCAAAACTATTTATCATTTCTTAAATGCCATGAACCATAAAGAAACAGACATCTTAAAAACAAAAGATTTTTTAAGATGTCTGTTTCTATTTCATTCACAAAATCTCAACTACAGAAAAAACAAACACAATATAGAGTATTACACCAATAAGCCAAATAACGCTTCTGGTGATAACGCCAATTAGTGCACCTTTACCGGCGGATTTTGCTCTTTTAGGTTGTTTGTTCTCATATATAAGAAAGAATATCAAACCAATGAGCGGAATAAAGAAACCCAAGATAGCAAATCCGACATTTGAATGGTCATCAAGGTTATTGTCCTGATTCTCGTCAATCAGCATACCACACTTGGTGCAATAAGCAGAGTTATCATCAAGAAAACTACCGCAATATCTACAATACATTTCAAAAAATCCTTTCCACCTGATTTCTAAATTTTTACGATTTCGTAATCAGTTCTTGTGCCTTTTACTCTTTCAGCACGGAACTGCCGACCGTTTGTTTTCCAATGCGGAAAATGATTGCTTTTTTCACCGTTAGTATCACAATGGCAAATTTCGATATTGCCGAGGACATCACAACCGCCTGTCGACAGCGGTCTTATGTGATCAATTGTAGGATAATAAGCACTGTTCGGATTTCCACAAGCGGATTTTTTCATAAGTCTTCCGGCATAATCATATACACTTTCCTTATTCCCGTAAAACTCATTCCACACATCAATCGTTCGATACTTTGACATTTTAATTACCTCCTTTCAAGTGATAAATCCATCGTATTACACTTGTAAGAAGATAAATAGTGGACAGTTGTCCTTTTACTCCAGCAATTCTGTAATTGTAACCTCTGCATAACTTGAAACCTCAATTATATTTTCAAGTTTTGGAGTCCGGAAATGATTTCCATTTCGATTCCAAGATTTAATCGTCTCCTCCGAAAGGTTCATTTGCTTTGCTGCAGTATTCAAATCCTTTGTTTTATTCTTAACAGCATTATAACAATTGCGTGCAACTGCCTGTTTATCCGCTTTTTGATACTTATCAAGAATATCTTGTATATCAAAAATATCCGATCCCACTATGTTCTTCATATAATCGGATATCTTTTCATTAGACGGATATGCCTTCACTTGTGTTCCTTCATCCGTCATCATAACAAAATGAATCTTTTTCCATTCTTCAGTTATCAAGTACGGGCTGTGCGTCGAGTAGACCACCTTAATTCCCTGTTTTGTCAATTTTTTTAAATCAATCAAAACTTCCTTTTGGGCAACAGGATGTAACATTGCCGCAGGCTCATCAATAATAAACATATCACCTTTGTTCAACGTATTTTTCATAAAATAGTATGTGAAATACCATCTGCGACCTGCACTTGTCTCATTAAAGTTGACTTTTTCACCGTTGTTTTCGTTTAGAAAAATCGAAATTTGATTTTCGCCATTCTGCTCAACGAAAATACTGCTGTACATATCTTTTTCAAATGCAGGAATGTTATCGTTAAGATAATCTTCAAAATCCGTCAAATCCTGTTTTGAAAATCTAAATTTACTATTGTCTTGTAAGAATTGTTCCTTATCTTTTCCGTCATACACCTGCCGCAAATATGTTTCAACAATCGAATTTGCATAACTGTTGTTGTAATAATCATAACCCGGTTTTTGAAAGAGTATATCGTTATTTTCATTTTTTAAAAATAAACATTTTTGGGCGATAATATGCTGTATCTGACACAAAAACCAATCATATTTTTCTATACTTCTAAAAAATTTATTTTCCCTGTAAAGACCTTTTTCTATACGATTTTTTCTTTCTTTGAGTTCGTTTATCAGATCATTTATGTGCTCGCAGGATTCTTGAGTAACCCTATTTATTCTACTAATTTCACGTTTTATAGCAGTTTTGTTTATTGTGATAAACTTTTCCTCAAATTTTGCAAGGCTAGGTTCGACAAACTCGAGTTTAAAACAATACCTCATATCATACAACTCAACGATTGGATTGAGAATAAAACTGAAAACCAATTCATCTTCTTCGAGATTTTGTAAAATATTATCACAATATTTGGTGACTTCCCGAATGAAGCTTTCTGTTAAGCGTTGAATATGATTATAATTTGTCAACCCTCCGTTTCCATCTTTAAGACTGTAACAACAGATAGGTACCTCTTCATCACTATGGTGCGAAATTTTAATAAGTTGTTTTTCATAATCCGCTATGGCTGATTTAAGTTCTGCCGCTAAATCCCTGATATCTGTAATTTCATTTTTCAAGGACGAAACAATATATTCCGACTTGATACAGTCTATTTCTTTATTTTTATTACTGCTGTACGCCACTATTTCACATTCATGCTCATCATATGTGACATCAGGCAGTATGCTTGCCAAATCTTCTTCAGATAATTGAATATAGACACGATAATCCAAATTATTATTCTCATGATATGACATATCATGACTATTGACTTTTGCAATTGCGGATAGTGCTTTTAATATATTTGTTTTCCCACTGCCGTTTTTTCCGATTAAAATTGTTGGCAGTTCCTTGTCAAAACAAATTGTAACAGGCTCTATTATTGACTTATAGTTTTTAATAACAATTTTGGTAAGTTCCATATCCCTTATGTTCCTTTAAACAAAGCAAACTCAGTATTTTTTATGTATTACGAAAACAAATTTTTAAAGAAACGTATAATCTTCTGGAAGAAGTTCTTGACCGCCTCGATAAATCCGTTATCGGAGAGGTCTAAATCTGCCAGTCTGTCATACAGATCAGACGCCTGTTTTTTCAAGGAGGACCAATCCAGATCCAAAGAACTGATCTTCATCAACAGATTTTTTAATTTCTCAATCTGTGCGTCTGTCAAAGAAATATCGAATTTCTTTGACGCATCATTAATTAAATCTTCGATGCTCTGCTCATCATCCAAGCCGTTTTTGACTACTTCCTGTTTTAAGTACGCCATGAACTCCTCTGCCTTTTCTTTATCTCCGCCTGCAATATCTGCGAGCTCTCCTGTCACGACGATCTCATTCATAGCCGCATCCAGACCTTCCTCCGATACGTCCTCTCCCGTCATTTCCGAGTATGCCTGCAATGCACCGATCAATGCGGCTGTTCCAGAAATCGGAAACGGTCCTGCGACAATAATCTCTGCGTCTTCCATTCCTGCGGTTGCCAATGCATTTTTGTACATTCCGACAGTACAGTATGAAATGTTCTTTGTTGTAATCTGAATCCCGCTTCCTTTCTTTCCTTCCATGATCAGTACGGAAGATAATGCCTTTGTACCGATGGTGCTTGACGGAAGATAGGAATCCAGATATTGATGCTCCATGTCATTTGTTACATAGACTACATCATAGTTGTCCAGATTTGCCGGATCAATTCCCATCAGGTTTAATACGGTTGATTTTTGTTCTGCCGTAAGGTCTGCACCTAACGCAAGATACGGTTTGTCGTTCTTTTCCACAACGACGTTGTCACCGGATTCCTCCTGTGTGGCAGTTGCCGAGTCCTCTGTCTTTGTCTCCTCCGATGCAAAAGCGGTAATTGTCATGGAAAAACAAAGCATTCCCGCCATGCAAAAACTTACAAATCTTTTTAATGTTTTTTTCATTCTTCTTCCTCCATTTTTTATTATTTCGTTTATGAATTATCTATATTGAAATGCGAGCATTGTGATATCATCCTCCTGCTCTGTATTCCCTGTAAAAAAATTTAACTGCTCTTTTACATAATCCAACAGTGTCTTAACCGACATTCCTGCCACCTGCGGATTTTGCAGTTGTGCCAACAAACGCTCTTCTCCGTAGAATTCGTTTTTTTCATCAATCGCCTCTGTAATTCCGTCGGTGTATAAAAATATCTTGTCGTTTTCCTCAAGCTGTACGACATTTTCCTCAAACGTCATACCCGGCATTACGCCCAAAATGAAATTCTGCTTGATTGAAAAATATTCCGCCCTACCATCTTTATGCAAGTGAATCGGCGGATTATGTCCCGCATTTGCACAGACAAATTTTCCGGTGGAAAGCTCTAATATTCCCAGAAACAGTGTCACAAACATATCTTCTTCATTGGTATCGTAAATTTCACGATTGACCTCTTCAAGCACTCTGCCCGGCGATAAGATTCCTTTTGCCTTTGTCTTGATCAGCGTCTTGGCAATCACCATAAACAGTGCCGCCGGAACACCTTTTCCCGACACGTCCGCAATCACGACCGCCATGTGGTCATCATCTACCTGAAAGCAGTCATAAAAATCACCGCCGACCTCTCTCGCCGGTTCCATGTTTGCATAAACCGAAAAAAGACCTTTTTTCTCGAATATTTCAAAATGCTG
>CAKRJK010000091.1 GCA_934351705.1 uncultured Lachnospiraceae bacterium | reverse complement strand
CGTGCTGCCTCTGTCTTGATCTGCTCCTCGGTAAAGGTGCTTCTGAGGTCACGGAAGGTCTCCTGTGATACGCCCGCTTTTTTGCCCGGTACCTGACGTTTTGCATTGTCGAAGCTTTCGATCTTCAAGTTCTCTTTATCTAACTCGATGAACTCTCTTCTGTCTCTTGCCAGTGTCAGGCTGTGTCCTTCATGTACGAAACGGTGCATGGATACGCTTGCTTCTTTTCCTGCTGCGATTGCATCGATTGCAAATCTCGGTCCTGTGTAAACATCTCCACCTACGAAGATATCTTCCTCGCCTGTCTGTAAAGTTACTTTATCTGCTACTGCTGTGTTGTTTCTGTTCAGCTCTACGTTCATTCCGTCTAATAAGCCGCCCCATTCGATGGACTGTCCGATGGAAAGGATCACGTTCTCACACTCTACGGTTAATAAGTCATTCTCATCGTACTGTGGGTTGAAACGGTGCTCCTCGTCAAATACGGAAGTACATTTCTTGAATACGACTGCTTTTACTTTTCCGTTCTCGGTTAAGATCTCTTTTGGTCCCCAACCGCATCCGATTGTGATTCCTTCTTCTTCTGCCTCTTCTACCTCGTCTGCTGCTGCCGGCATGATGTCACGGGACTCTAAGCAGAACTGGGATACCTTGCTGGAACCGGAACGAAGTGCCATTCTGGATACGTCGATTGCTACGTTACCTCCACCGATTACTACGGTATCACCGGAAAGTGCATGGGCATCCTCGCTGATGTTTGCTTTTCTTAAGAACTCTACTCCGGTTACAACACCTTCTGCATCTTCACCCGGTACGCCTGTCTTACGTCCGCCCTGTGCTCCGATTGCTATATAGAATGCTTTATATCCCTGATCACGAAGCTGCTGGATGGTTACGTCTTTTCCTACCTCTACGCCGCATTTGAACTCTACGCCCATCTGACGGAGTACTTCGATCTCTGCGTCGATGACGCTCTTCTCAAGACGGAAGGATGGGATTCCGTTCATCAGCATACCGCCGGCTCTCTGCTCTTTCTCAAATACAGTAACCGGATAACCTTTACATCTTAAATAGTAAGCTGCTGACATACCGGAAGGACCTGCTCCGATGATCGCCATCTTCTCTTCAAACTGTTTTCCTTCGTGGTTCTCTGTCTCAGGAACATATCTTGTTGCACTGTTTAATTCCTGCTCTGCGATAAATTTCTTAATCTCGTCGATTGCAACTGCCTCGTCGATGGTTCCACGGGTACATGCATCCTCACATCTTCTGTTACAGATTGCTCCGCAGACTGCCGGGAATGGATTCTCATGTTTGATCAGTTTCAATGCATCCATGTATCTTCCCTGTGCTGCCATCTTCACATATCCCTGTACCGGAACGTGTGCAGGACATGCCGTCTTACATGGTGCTGTTCCTGTCTCATAGCAGTTGATCTTGTTGTTGTCACGATAATCAGGATCCCATTTCTCCGGTCCCCATTTTGTATCGTCCGGAAGCTCATGCTTCGGATATTCGATCGGTCCGTTCTGTGTGCAGAGTTTCTGTCCGAGTTTTGCTGCTCCTGCAGGACATACTTCTACACAGCGTCCGCACGCTACACAGTTCTCAGGCTGTACACTTGCACGGTACGCAGAACGTGACATATTCGGTGTGTTAAATAACTGTGATGTACGAAGTGCGTTACATACGCCGACTGCACAGTTACAGATTGCGAAAATCTTGTCTTCTCCGTCGATGTTTGTAATCTGGTGAACATATCCGTTTTTCTCGGAACGCTCTAAAATCTCGATTACTTCATCATAATCAATATAACGTCCTCTTCCTGTCTCTACTAAGTAATCTGCCATATCGCCGACACCGATACAAAGTTCACCCTCGATATCTCCTGTACCCTCGCCTCTGATACGCTGCTGCATACGACAGGAACACTGACCTACGGCATATTTGTCTTTGTATTTCTTTAACCAGTGAGAGATATGCTCTACACTTGCAGATTTCTGCTCTGCCGGAATTGCTTTCTCAACAGGGATAACATGCATACCGATACCTGCTCCGCCGAGCGGTACCATCGGGGTTACTTTCTCAAGCGGAAGGCGCGCCATCTGCTCAAAGAAATCTGCGATTTCTGTATGTGCCTCTACCTGCTCTTTGTTCATAACCATGAACTCTGCACATCCAGGTACAAACATCGGAAGTATGTACTGTTTCTCATGTGCCGGGTTCTCCCAGTTATATTCGATAATACCGATTACAGCCATTTCCTGCAATAATGCTTCTACTTCTTCTAAAGTTTTTCCGGTCTTTTTTGCAAGCTGTGGTGCTGTCTCCGGTACACGTACTTTCATTTTTAATGCAATCTCTGCCATCTCATCTGTAATGACACCTGCAAGTCCCCAGTACTCCGGATCATCTACGGTTACTGTGTGTCCGATTCGGTCTGTGATTTTCTGACCGAGCTGCAAAATCAGTTCTCTTTTTTCTGCCATCTTTACATTCTCCTCTACTTATTCCATTCACTAACTTCATTTCTTAACCAGTTCGCCCACTGGTCAATTCCTTCTCCGGTCTTTGCCGAAATCGGAATAATCTTGATATTAGGGTTTAATGCTTTGACTCTTTTCTCACATGCCTCCAAGTCAAAGTCAAAAAAGTCCATTGCGTCGATTTTGTTGACTAATAATACGTCTACAACCGAAAACATCAATGGGTATTTTAAAGGCTTGTCATCGCCCTCTGGCACACTTAATATCATTGCGTTCTTAGATGCTCCAGTATCAAACTCTGCCGGACAGACAAGATTGCCGACATTCTCTAATATCGCCAGATCCACATCTTCGCATCCTAAGGCTTCTAATCCCTGTTTGGTCATTCCCGCATCTAAGTGACACATGCCACCCGTATGAAGCTGAATCACTTTCGCACCTGTTTCTGAAATGGTCGCTGCATCCACATCGGAATCAATGTCTGCTTCCATTACACCGATACGCATCTCATCTTTCAAAGCCTGAATCGTTTGTCTTAAAGTAGTTGTTTTTCCCGAACCCGGTGATGACATCAGGTTCAACAAAAAGGTCTTGTCTTGTTTTAAATCTTCTCTCAACAGATCTGCCTGATGGTCATTGTCGTCAAAAACACTTTTCTTTATTTCCAACACACGAAACTTATCCAATGTCCTTTTCCTCCTTCATATTAGTGCATTACAACCTTGACCATATCCATTTCTGGTCATACCAGTAGAACATGGTCAGCTTTGACAAAATATTAACACGGTTTTTGTCGACACGTCAAGATTTTCTAAACATTTTCTAAACAAGAATTTTCTTTTTCTACATAATATCTATATTTCTCTCTTGTTTTTCAGCACAATTTACAATATAATGGTAACTGGTACGTGGATATACCACAAGCAGAGGGAGGTACAAAATGGAATTTTCCAAATTAAATGCACCATCGCTAAAAGAACTCTTTATTCAGGAATTGGAAACGATGATTTTATCCGGCAAACTTCTTGTCGGCGAAAAACTTCCATCCGAACGTGACTTGGCGGAATCCATGCAGGTCAGCCGCGCTGTCGTCAACTCGGGAATCTCCGAATTGGCACGCAAGGGCTTTTTGATCATCAAGCCGCGAATCGGCACATTCGTTGCCGACTACCGACGTGACGGGACTATGGATACCCTGATGTCTATCATGAATTATAACGGCGGTATTTTACGTGAAGCAGAAATACGCTCTATCCTGGAATTGCGTGTCGCACTCGACACTCTTGCAATCGAATTATGGCTCCCGCATGCAACCAAAGAAGAACTTGCCCGGTTAAAGTCCTTTGTGGACCAGTTGGAACAAGTAACTTCTCCGAATGCCGCTGCGGAAGTCGCTTTCAAATTCCAGCATGAACTCGCATTCCTTTCGGGAAATGTTCTGATTCCGTTAATTTTCTCTTCCTTTAAGGTTCCGGTTACCACCTTATGGGAAAGATTCTGCCGTTTGTACGGAATTGAATCCCTGTACTTAAACGAGATGACGCTTTATCACTATTTTGAAGAAGGTGACCTTGAACACGCCGTTGCGTGGATCGAGACCTCCATTCAGGATACGATTGACGGCAAGCGTCCGATCTACTATTGATTTAACAGTTTTTTCAATTCCTGCAATACACCGTCTTCGCACATAGGTGCTGCCAGAAAGCGGGCGTGCTCCTGCACCTCTTTTCTGGCATCTCCTACTGCGTAGCTGTAATATGCCTGCTCGAACATCTCAATGTCATTGCTGTTATCTCCGAATACCATCGTCTCTTCTTTTGTCACTCCGAGATATTCCTGTACTTTCTTTAACGCCGTTCCTTTATTGGTTCCTTTATTCATGACATCCATATAGACTCTGCCGGAACAGGACACCTGAAGTCTCTTGCTCCATTTTGGCGTAAAATATTCTGCGGTCGCACCCTCTGCATCTTCGGCATGATACACCGTCATTTTAATGCACGGGATGTCTAACTCCTCCAGCGAGGAAACCATCTCGCATTTGTAATGCATTGCCTTTAAAATGTTGTATGCGTTCTTGTCCTTCTCTGTAAAATATGCAAGTCCGGGTACACAATATGCACACTCGCACCCATTATTCATTTTTCTTACATCACGCACCAGTTCGTGTGACGTCTCTAAATCCATAGCGGAAATGTAAATATCCTGATCTTTGTCCCGCACCTGGGCTCCGTTATCCGCAATATAGAGCAACCTCTCGCCAAACTCCGAAAATAATGCTTCCAGTGCCGGATAATGTCTGCCGCTCGCTACCGCAACATGAAAGCCACGATTGAGAAGTTCGTCCATTACGGTGTAATACTCTGGGTTAATTGTCGGTGTACTCACCGGGCCTAAGGTTCCATCTACATCGGTCGCAATTAACTTAATCATAAACTTCACTCTCCTTCGTTTTTTATTCTTAATTATAACATATTCTCATAGACTGTTAAAAAACTTTTAGGAGTAATTATGTGCAGCATTGCAGGATTTTTTAATCCCGATTCAAACTATACCGAAAGCGAAAATTATTACCGGCATATTTTGCAGGATATGACACAGACGTTACAGCACCGCGGTCCCGATTCTCACGGATGGCTTCTCAGCCCTCGCTGCGGTATTGCCCACACCCGCCTTTCTATCATTGATTTACAGACCGGTTTTCAGCCGATGGAGCGGACGATCCATTCCTTTTCCTATCAGATTGCTTTTAACGGGGAAATCTATAATCTTCGTGAATTGAAAAATGATTTGATCTTGCGTGGCTGGAACTTTGAAACAACTTCGGATACGGAGGTTCTTCTGCTTGCCTTTCTGGAATACGGCCCTGACTTTGTCAAAAAAGTCGACGGCATTTTTTCCTTTGTGATTTATGATTCCCGCCATGAAACCGTTTACCTGTTCCGTGACTGTTTCGGAATCAAACCTCTTTTTTATACGTTTTTAGGAGATACCTTGATTTTTTCTTCAGAAATCAAGGGCTTATTTTGTTACCCGGATGTCAAGGCAAAGGTTGGCACGGACGGATTAAACGAAATCTTTTCCCTCGGTCCTGCCAGAAGTCCCGGTCACGCTGTCTTTCAAGACATCCATGAGCTGAAGCCGGGCTTTTATATGAGCTGTAACAAGTACGGTATCCACATGACGAACTACTGGCGTCTGATTTCTGCACCTCACACCGATACTTATGAACAGACGATTGAAAAAACGCATTTTTTGCTGACAGACGCCATTAAGCGGCAGATGGTTTCCGATGTGCCGATCTGTACTTTTCTTTCCGGTGGCGTGGACTCCAGCGTTGTTTCCGCCGTGTGTGCCGCCGAGTTGAAAAAAGAAGAAAAAGTGCTGACCACCTACTCATTTGATTTTCAGGACAACGACAAGTATTTTCTTGCAAACAGCTTTCAGCCGTCGCAGGACGCTCCTTATGTCAAAAAGATGGTTGATTTTCTCGGAAGCGATCACCATTATCTGTTTTGTAACAATGAACAGCAGGCTGACCTGCTCTACGAGTCTGTGGACGCACACGATCTTCCCTGTATGGCAGATATCGACTCCTCGCTGCTTTTTTTCTGCAAAGAGGTCGCAAAACATCACAAGGTTGTGTTGACCGGGGAGAGTGCGGATGAGGTATTCGGCGGATACCCGTGGTTTCATAAGGAGGCTTTTTTAAAGAGCAACACGTTCCCGTGGACACCTTCCTTAGAGC
>CAKRJK010000090.1 GCA_934351705.1 uncultured Lachnospiraceae bacterium | reverse complement strand
CCGTTGTCTCTATTATGGCGGTATGTGTTGCGGTAGCGGGCTGTAAGTCAAAGAAATTGCGGGTGGGCGTATATCTTTTTGCTGCTATGGAATGGCTTTGCAATGTCGGATACCAATGTTTCCCGTGGGTTTCGGATGCGGAAAATCTCTGCATACACAATATCATGCATTTAGCGATCACGGTTGCGGTTGTAGTATCCTCGATTGTTTCTCTGATATTGATTGCAATCGGTGCAAAAAAAGAGGGGATGAAGTCACTCGGCATTTGGGCAGTCGTTTGTCTCGCGGCAATGTTTGCAGGAGCAATCGGAACAAATGCTTTGCCAAAATCCTTATTTGGAATTGCGGAGAGGTTCAGTACATTTTCGGCGGTTGTCTTTAATGCGATTCTTGGAATCCATCTGTTCCTCGGAAAGTTTGACCGACAGTAAAAAACGGCAAAACACCGTATCTTACAAAAATGTAAGATTACATAACCAAATGTAAGCCAACGAAAGGGAAAAACGCGTCCTTTTCTGATATGATAAATATATCAAAGAGAAGGAGGAACTTGAAAATGAGTCAACACAGTAAAAAAAAAGACACCGGGCATTAAAGATTACCTTATTGAGCTTGCTCGCTATCGTGATCGTGTCAGGAGTAATATATACAAGATTCGGCGGATTCGGAACAGGAAAAAGTGCGAATGCAAAGGAACTGTCCTCTTGTGCCGAAAATACAAAGGACATTAACCTTCCGGGCAATGCACGCATCATCGCATTAGGTGAGGCGGCTCACGGGAATGTGGAATTTCAGGAACTCAAGCTGGAAGTGTTCCGGGTGATGGTAGAAAAATATCATGTCCGGGCATTTGCACTTGAGGGTGATTACGGCGGCTGTGAAAAGGTAAACAGATACATTCACGGCGGAACGGGAACTGCAAAAGAAGCAGCGGCAGAGATAGGATTTGATATTTACCGTACAAAAGAAATGGCAGATCTGATTGATTATATGAGAGCCTATAATGAGACGGCTGCGGAGGGAGAAGACATCAGATTCTACGGATTTGATATGCAGAGTTATTTTGATAGCTATCAATTCCTTGTGGAAGAGTGCAAGCAGCTTGGTGTCGACACGACAGAGCTAGAGAAGATGACAGATGGCAGCGAGTGGAGTGAATCCTATAATAAAGATATGCGAAAAAATATCATCTCGGGAATCAGGGAAGAACTGGCGAATCGACAAAACGCGGCTGTGGGAGTACATCTGGCAGATGTGTTGTTGCAAAATGAGGAACTCGGCGAGTTGTTTGAGGACAGAGCAAATTATGCGATCCAGAGAGATGTAATGATGAAAGACAATGTTCTTTGGATTGCCGAACAGGAAAAGGAGCGGGGATATGACAGAATTTTCATATCCGGACATAATGACCATATTGCAAAGAGCGGTATCTACGATGTCATGGGCAAACTGCTTGATCAGGAGCTGGGTGATGGCTATTATGCCATAGGTACAGATTTTTATAAATCCTGTTGTAATATGCCAAAGTCAAACGGAAAACGTAGCAATCAGGTCTTTTATTCACACGATCCGATCGCAAAAGCGGCAAAGCAGGCAGGGCTTTCAGATTCCCATATCGGGAACATCACAGAAGAACTTGCGGCAGGACTGGGATTGACAGTATTATTGGTAATGGTCGCGGTTGCAGTATTTGTATTCATTTCCTGCGGAATCAAATCACGGCGGTTTGAATACTTTGAAAAAGAGAATTTTGAGACAACCTATGCAGTCAAAGAAATGGTAAGTGAAAAGAAAAGAAGTTTTGAGAGCAAGTTTGCTGCAGGAATCGGCTCAGGTGTAGCATGCTGTATTGTAGCCCCAATCCCGTTAATCGTTGCGGGAGTAATGAATGCACCGGATTATATCTACACAACCTTTGTGTCTGTCTTATTGATTCTCGTTGCAGTAGGTGTTTACCTGCTGGTTCGCACAGGTATGGTAAATGGCAGCTATGATTCTGTTTTACAGGAAGGCGATTACACAACAGCCGCGAAAAACGCAAATAGCAAAATGCAGTTGCTCAATACAGTATATTGGTGTCTGGCAACAGCTCTTTATCTGGGATGGAGTTTTATAACGATGAGATGGGATTACACATGGATTGTCTGGCCGGTAGCAGGTGTACTCTTCGGAGCAATCGTAGCAATCGCAAAGCTTGCCATGAAAGTTGATGATACAAAATAAAAAAGGAGAGGATAGACTATGCCCCAAATGACAGAGTTTTATAAAAGCATTATTGATCAGGACAGAAACGCAATCGTTATCTGCAATCTGCAACATGAGATCATATACATGAATCCTGCGGCAGTAGCAAATTACAAAAAAAGCGGGGGAGAAAAACTGATAGGACAAAACATTATGGATTGTCATAATCCACAGTCACAGGAAAAGATCGAGCAGGTGGTAAACTGGTTTTTGGAATCAGAGGACCACAACCTTGTCTATACGTTCCATAATGAAAAACAAAACAAGGATGTCTATATGGTGGCACTCAGAGACAGCGGGAAAAAGTTGATAGGATATTATGAAAAACACGAGTATCGCAACAAAGAAACAATGGAGTTGTATACCAAAAAGAGGCTTTGATATCAAAGCCTCTTTTTATGATCGTCGCTGTAAATTTAATCAACATCCAATAATTTTCGGATTGCCGGCTGCAGGGATTCCATGCGGCGGTAATTTTCAATCAGACGGCATTCGTCATCGGACAGGTAAAGATGCCGCGATGAAGTACCGTAGCCGAAAGTCTCTAAAATATTATCAATTCGATATATTTTACACAAAACTAAGAGCGTATCCGCATCCGGCTGGGTCTGTCCGTTTTCCCAACCGTAAATCGTCTTTGCGGCAAAAGGCAGGTTGTTCTCTGTCAGTTTCAAAGCAACCTCTTCCACACTGTAATGATTTATTTTACGATATTCTTTTAACACTTTTGCGATATTTGGATTTTTCATGTATTCACCTCGTTAAATATTATATCCACATAGAAATGAATGGTCAATAAAGAAAGACAAAATTCTCTTATGCAAAGAAAAACACTATTGAAATTCCCAATAATAAAGAATATAATAAACATACATAAGAGGAAATAATTTCTAATTATGAATCGGGAGGAAATTTCATGAGTGGCAAAAGCGGCAGAGAGAATAAAGAAACAGCCTATAAAGAAGGAAGTATCACATCAAATTGGGCGAGAGAATATATTGACGAGAACTGTTATTCATTAGACTACATAGAAAAACATCTGGGTATTGCAAAAGACAAGCTGCGTCCGGGAAGTACAGCGATTCTGAATGCAGATGAGTTTTTAAAACTGTGTGTGCTGTTTGAGGTAGATCCGAGTATCGTAGACATCAAAGTAAAATAATAGCGTTTTGTTACGGGCAAGTGCAGGTATGTACTTGCCGTTTTTTATGAAATTGAGTAGTGAAAACCGAGCAGATATTTGCTACAATAAAGACAATAACAAAAACAGAAATCAGAGTGAAAGCATATGTATAAGATATTAATTGTAGAAGATGACGAGATTATTTCCAGAAGCATTCAGGAACATCTTGGTGCATGGAATTATGACGCAAAAAGAATCAAAGATTTTTCACAGGTGATGGAAGAGTTTGTGGACTTTTCGCCGCAGCTTGTCATCATGGACATTACACTGCCGTTTTTTAACGGATACCATTGGTGCAGTGAAATCCGAAAAGTGTCGCAGGTGCCGGTGATTTTTCTCTCCTCCGCATCCGACAATATGAACATTGTTATGGCGGTCAATATGGGAGCAGATGATTTTGTGGCAAAGCCGTTTGATATGGATGTGCTGACAGTGAAGATTCAGGCACTGCTTCGCCGCTGTTACGATTTTGTGGGAACGAGCAGCCTGTTAGAGCATAAAGGAGCTATGTTAAATCTGACCGAAGCGACACTCACCTATCAGGAGGAAAAAATAGAACTCACCAAAAATGAACTGAAGATTTTACAGGTGTTGACAGAAAATAAAGAAAAGGTCGTATCAAGAGATACCCTCATGTTAAAGTTGTGGGAAAGCGACAATTATGTGGATGAGAATACACTCTCCGTCAACGTCAACCGCTTAAGAAAAAAACTGGAAACCATCGGATTAACAGATTTTATCGTGACAAAGAAAGGAATCGGGTATCGTCTGGGATGAGAGTATTTACTTACTATTTAAAAAGAAATCTGGGCTGGATAGCTGCCATATTGCTTACGCTGTTTTCCATGTATTTTATCATGATGTTAAAGGGAGTGGCTTTTTCCGAGTGGAAATACGGTGCCCTGTTGTGTCTGTTCTTTATCCTCGTCTTGGGAGGAGTGGATTTTTACGGATATTACACCAGACACAGACATTTGATAAAAGCACAAAAACAGATTCAGGTATCCGTAGATGCCTTAGATTCGCCAAAAGACCAGATAGAAGAGGATTATCAAAAGCTTCTCTGGCTGCTGCATGAGGACAAGATAGGCGTAGTCAACGATCTGGAACGCCGCAAAAAAGACATTACCGAGTACTATACAATGTGGGTACATCAGATTAAAACACCGATAGCGGCAATGCGGCTTTTGCTCCAATCAGAGGAAACGCCTCAGAATCATGAATTGGAGGAAGAACTTTTCCGTGTGGAACAGTATGTCGAGATGGCATTGCATTATACAAGGCTTGATTCGGAGTCAAGCGATCTGCAGATACAAAAGCATGATTTAGATAAGATTGTGCGGGAAGCGGTTCGCAAATACGCAAAGATGTTCATCCGCAAAAAGGTTGCACTTGATTATCAGCCTTTAAACACAGAGGTTTTAACAGACGAGAAATGGCTGGAATTTGTCATAGAGCAGATTCTTTCCAATGCCATCAAATACACGCCAAAGGGAAAGGTTTCTATCTATATGGAGAGTGAGAATGTTCTGGTGATCGAGGATACCGGAATCGGAATCAGAGCGGAGGATTTACCGCGGGTATGCGAAAAAGGCTACACAGGCTATAACGGACATACCGACAAGAAATCCACGGGAATCGGATTGTATCTAAGCAAACGCGTATTGGATAACCTTTCACACACCATCCGGGTAGAATCCGAGATGGGAGTCGGAACCAAAGTAAAGATCGGGTTGATTACAGATACGCGGATACATGAATAAAAATCATACACAATCTTACAAAGATGTAAGAAACGGCAGGGAAATGTAAGCTAATGCAATGGCACACATTTCTCTGTTTTGCTATACTGACCGTAGAAAGTAAAAAAACGACGCGTCAAATTCTGAACAAAAACTTAGGAGGCAAATATGGCAATATTAGAGGTAAACAACTTAAAGAAAATATATACCACCAGATTTTCAGGAAATCAGGTGCAGGCACTTTCAAACTTGAGTTTTTCGGTAGAAGAGGGCGAATATGTAGCAATCATGGGAGAGTCAGGTTCCGGAAAGACAACACTTTTAAACGTATTAGCTTCGCTCGATAAACCGACAAGCGGAGAAGTAATGTTAAATGGAAATAACATTGTAACCATCCCGGAAAAAGAGATATCCATGTTCCGAAGAGAAAATCTGGGATTTGTATTTCAGGATTTCAACTTATTAGATAACTTTTCCTTAAAGGATAACATTTTCCTTCCGCTGGTATTATCCGGCGTGGAATATCCGGTAATGGAAAAGCGGTTAAAACCGATCGCAGACAAACTGGAGATCACACAGCTTTTAGAAAAATTCCCTTACGAGGTATCGGGAGGACAGAAGCAGAGGGCAGCAGTTGCCAGAGCATTGATCAATCAGCCGCAGTTGATTCTTGCGGATGAGCCGACCGGAGCGTTGGATTCCAAAGCGGCTGACAGCCTGCTTTATCTGTTTAATGAAATCAACGAAGAAGGACAGACGATCTTGATGGTAACGCACAGTATCAAAGCGGCAAGCCATGCAAAACGTGTACTCTTTATCAAAGACGGTGAAGTGTTCCATCAGATTTATCGCGGAAATATGAGCAATGAAGAATTGTACGCAAAAATTTCAGACACACTTACCATGTTGACGACAGGCGGTGAACATCATGAATAAAGGACTTTTCACAAAACTTGCTGTTACCAATATGAAAAACAGCAGACAATTTTATCTTCCTTATATTTTGACGGGAATCCTCACGGTAGGAATGTTTTATATCATGTGTGCAATGGCAAACAATCAAGGCGTCCATGATATGCCCGGAGGAGCCTCATTGAGAATCATCATGCGTCTGGGAAC
>CAKRJK010000089.1 GCA_934351705.1 uncultured Lachnospiraceae bacterium | reverse complement strand
CTTGGCTGCATAAAAATATGCGTAGCAGCCATTAAAACTGCTACGCTTAAAAAGTCTAACTTTTGGGGGTCACCTCATACGTCAGCCCCTTTTTATTTGCTCTTTAAACCCTCTATGATAAAATCTGCGATAATCTCCAACTGTCTTTTATGCTCTACTAAAGCGTCCCCTTGTATTACCGCTCCCAACGACATCTTCTCCATAACACCGATCAAAATGCTGTTGACGGTGCGATAAATCTCCTCCGCCTGTGCGTCATATGTGATCGAACCGTCCTGTTTTCCTTCTTCTACCGTTGCAATACACACCTGCGCAATCGCAGAGATGTTCTCTTCGTACTCAAGCATTCCCATGTCTTCTACACGGTGTGAAATAATAAAATTATCCATGTCATGCAGGTAGCAGAAATACTGTCTGTGTTTGAGATAAATCTCTATGGCATAATCCAAAAATACACGAACCTTCTCAAGTGCCGTCTTATCCCTCATCTGCTCTGACTCCGACAATGCCAGAAGATTCTCCTTTGCCATCTGCCAGAATTGTTTTCCGCATTGCAGAACGATTGTCTCTTTATTTTCAAAATAACGATAAACGCTTGCCACTCCGATCTGTGCCTCTTTTGCAATCTCGTTGATGGAGGTTGCCTCGATTCCTTTTTTGCAAAAGCATTGGAAGGCTGCATTGATGACTTTTTCTTTTCGCTCATTTACCTGTGCGTCTATCTCTGTTTTTCTTATTTCTTTTAAATCCATCTTCGTTCTCCGGTATCGTTCTTTTCTGAATCTGAGTATATCATATGTCGTGAATTTTCACAATTTGATTTCCCATAAAATGTATAATATGCCGAATTTTCCCTGTCCCTGTTTACAAACCTTTTCTCGCATGATAGTATTGCTATCATAAAGGTAGCGTCGCTATTATGCGATGCGATAACGAGAGAAGGGAAGGTACACAAAATGAAAAAACGTATTGCTATGGTTTTTACCGCCGCACTGATGATCACATCCTTTATCGTCTCCGGACTAAGCTCCAAAGCGGCAGACTACACAACCTACACAAACGCTGCCGAAGTTTGCCAGCATGTGTATAAAGGTTACAACGAGGGTTTTTACGGTCCGATCACCATTACAAAAGGAACGTTAAAGCAGAGCTTCGGACGCAACAAAGAGGTTTATCTGATTACTCTGTCCGGTACGGAGTTTGTACAAAATCAGTCAACCGGCGTAATCACGGACTTGCTCTCAGGCTTCAACCTGAACAACGCTTATTCCAAAAATGTCGTTAAGGTAATCTGCAACAACATCCCAAAAGGTTCCAACCTGATCTTGGCAGGTCACAGCCTCGGAGGAATGATTGCACAGCAGACTGCCGCAAATAAGACGATCAAAAATAATTACAACATTTTAAATACAGTCACTTTCGGTTCACCGCTCTTATCTGCCGGCAGCAGAGAGGGTACTATCAAAAGATTAGGTGATACCTCGGATGTCGTTCCGTATGCAAGCGGCAGTCTGATCAACAACACCGCATGGGCGATTGCCGGATTAAACCGTGAGGACGGCGGCTACAATGTGCTGTCCTGTAAATCTGCTCATGTAGAGAGTTATCTTCGTCCGGATGTATGGGGTAAATACGATGTAACCGGTACAAAATACGGAAAATCTGTTTTAATCCTTGATCTGGACACGCTGCAATTTTTCCAGTCCCCAACTTTTTCATAAACATATAACACTACGAAGAACAACCCCCTCAATATCTGAGGGGGTTGTCTCATATTGCTTATTTTGATGCTTAGCCCTGTGCAGCTAAATAGTTGTTAATATCTTCTACTAATCCGTCTGCATCCACTCCGTGAACTGCTGCTGCCTGCTCGATGGTTTCCATCTGTGAAGATGGGCATCCCAAACAGTGCATTCCGATTCCCAAAAGGATCGGAGCAATTCCTTCATCTATACGGAGTAATTCGCCAATCATGGTTGATTTTGTTACCTTTGCCATTGTATTTACCTCCTTTAACCTAGCCTGTCCACAGACTGTTTTCTTATGCATTATAATACCTTTTCGTATTTTTTTCAATGCATTTCATGTTTAAAGTATTTACCTCTTGTATTTGCGATATTTTTGTAATAAAATGTGACTAAGCGAACCGTATGACGTTCGTCTAGCTAAATAATATTAATATTATAAGGAGGAAATTAACATGGCATACGTTATTACAGATTCTTGTGTAAACTGTGGTACTTGCGAAGGTGAGTGTCCAGTTGGAGCTATCTCTGCAGGCGATAGCAAATTCGAAATCGATGCTAATTCATGTGTAGACTGTGGTACTTGTGCAGGAGCTTGTCCTACAGGAGCTATCGAGTCCGAATAATCATTACACGTACATGTATGAATAAAACCGTCACGCTTGTGACGGTTTTATTTTTATGTCGTTTTTGGCAGAAGTTTCTTCTCCTTTGATTTGCGGAATAGTTTTTTTGATCTGCATTGCTGACGAATGGTTTCATCTAATTTACGATAGTGTTCCGCCGTGATCTCTTCCTGCTCCCGCATTAAGTAATTCATCTCTTTCAATACTTTTTCTCCCACCTGCTCTCCGACGGAATTTCCCAATGCCTGGTTGTTTTCCTCGATGGCCTTTTTTACAATTCCCGTCATCATTTTCTGGAATTGCTCCATCTTCTCTTCCGGTCCAAGCTGTGACACTTTTGCTGTCGCATTGATTTTTGGCGGCATATGTATCACTTCTGCCCCTGACGGCTTGTCCTCTTTTTCCACAATTTCCATCGAGTCGCTGCCACCGTGGATCAGCATCTTGATCGCTTTTAGCTGATACCCCTTTTCCTTTAACTCCTTGATTTTTTGAAATTGCTCAAGATTTTCTTTTGTATAGTATCGGTGTCCAAGTTCATTTCTCGGCACCTTCAAGTCCAGTTCTTCTTCCCAGTAACGTAATACATGCGATTCCACATCAATGATCTGTGCGGCATCGGATATAATATAACGCTCTTTTTCCAATCAGACGCCTCCTTTATAGATTCTTTCAGATATCCTGTATCTATTTTTATTATAGCAAAGCCCCTATCCGATTCAAAGAATTTTTCATCGTAAAAAAAGGACAAGAAAAAAAGAGATTCGACAGCGTATGCCGAATCTCACGTTTATTTTTTCTCCATATTTGCGAATTTTGTATATTGCGGCAGCCATACGAGATTGACGGTTCCGATCGGACCGTTTCTCTGCTTCGCTATGCTGATTTCCGCTATCCCTTTCATATCACTGTCTTTATTATAATAGTCGTCTCGATAAATGAACATTACCACATCGGCATCCTGCTCGATCGCTCCCGATTCTCGCAAGTCGGAAAGCATCGGACGGTGTTCAGGCCGCTGCTCTACCGCACGGCTTAACTGTGACAATGCGATTACCGGAACATTCAACTCTCTTGCCAAAGATTTCAAGGAACGTGAAATCTCTGAGATTTCCTGCTGTCTGGAATCCGATCTTCCGTTACTTGTCATCAACTGCAAATAATCAATGATGACTAACTTTAAGTCATGCTCTAACTTGTACTTTCTGCATTTGCTGCGAAGTTCCGATATGGAAATTCCCGGCGTATCGTCAATGATAAGTTTGGATTTTCCGATCGTACCCGCTCCCTCTATCAGCTTCTCCCAGTCGGAATCCGCCAGATTACCGGAACGCAAAAGCTGTGCATCCACATGGGATTCCAACGCGAACAGACGGTTGACCAGCTGTTCCTTTGACATCTCCAGACTGAAGATTGCCGTACACAGGTCTTCATGGAATGCAACATACTGTGCAATATTTAACACAAATGCCGTTTTTCCCATAGACGGTCTTGCCGCTACCAATATCATATCCGACGGCTGCAAACCGGACATTTTGTAATCCAAGTCGATAAATCCTGTCGGGATTCCGGTGACATTTCCCTGTGTCTTTGCCGCTTTTTCTATTTTGTCCAATGCGTTAATGACAACTTCTTTGATCGGTACATAATCTGTACCGCCTCTGTTCTGCAAAAGCTGAAAAATATTCTTTTCTGTCTCTGCTAAGATGTCCTCTACGGATTCCTTCTGTGCATAGGCAAGATTCTCAATATTCTCCGTCGTGCGTATCAGATTGCGAAGCATTGCCTTTTCTTTTACGATATTGGCATGATGGCGTATGTTTGCTGATGTCGTCACCGCTCTGAACAGATCACGTACATATTCAAGACTGCTGATCTCCGGCGGTACATTTTTCTCTTTTAACCGGTTCTGAAGAGTTACCAGATCCACCGGCTTGTTATCGTTGAACAGCTCTAACATTGCCTCAAATAAGATTCCGTACTGCTTATGATAAAAATCTTCTGCTGTTAATATCTCGGACGCTGCCATGATCGCCTCGCGGTCCATGATCATAGCTCCTATGACAGACTGCTCTGCCTCTAAGCTGTTTGGCATAATCCTTTTGATTACGGCTTCTTCCATCAGAAACCTCCTTGTACTTTGTTCTATGCTTCGCTTACTTTAACACGCAGTGTTCCCGTTACCTTTGTGTGAAGTTTTACCGGAACATCAACATATCCAAAAGAGCGTATCGGTTCGTCTAACTGCATTTTCTTTTTGTCCAGCTCCAGACCGATCTGTTCTTTTGCCGCTGCTGCGATCTCTTTTGTGGACACAGAACCGAAAATCCTGCCGCCTTCTCCAGCTTTCATTTTTACTTCTACTACTTTATCTTCTAAATCTTTTGCCAATGCCTGTGCTTTCTCTAAGTTCTCCTGTGCCACTTTATCTGCGTGCTGGTTCTGTAATTTCAGATCATTCAGATTCTTGTTGTTTGCCTCTACTCCCAGTTTCTTTGGCAATATCATATTGCGGGCATATCCGTCGCTGACATTGACAACGTCACCCTTTTTTCCTAAAGATTTTACATCCTGCAATAAAATTACTTTCATTAACCTATATCTCCTTCCTCAATCATCTCATCCAGTGTATTCTTGATAATTGTCTTGGCTTCCTCCACGGAACAGTTGGTAAGCTGTGCTCCCGCCATACTCAGATGACCTCCGCCTCCTAAGCGTTCCATGATCAGTTGTACGTTAATCTCGTCGATTGAGCGGGAACTTACATAAATCTTATCCTGATACTGTGTCAGTACAAAGGATGCCTTTATTCCGATGATGTTGAGCAGCTCGTTTGCCGCCTGTGCTCCCACGACAGTCGGACTCTCCAGATTCTTGTCTGCCGGACACACGGAAATTGCAAATTTTTCACGGTATACTTCCGCCCGGCGGATTGCTTCTGCTCTCGCTTTGTAAGCGGTCATATCGTTTCTGAGCAACTTTCTGACTCTCGTCACGTCCGCACCGGAACGACGAAGGTAAGCCGCCGCCTCAAATGTTCTGACTCCGGTTTTTGTCATAAAGTTATTTGTATCGATCAAAATACCCGCATAGATACAGTCTGCTTCCTGTGTCGTCAATTTGATATTCTCGGAAAAGTATTGCAGCATCTCCGCTATCATTTCACAGGTAGAGGACGCATACGGCTCGATATATGACAAAATCGTATTCTCCACAACATTGCTGCTCTGTCTGTGATGGTCAAATACAACAATGGATTTCGTCTTTGATAACAGTTCCGGGCATTCGGTATGCTCCGGTTTGTTTGTGTCGACTACCATGACCAGCGTGTGGCTGTCTACCTTATGCAATGCCGTCTCACTGCTGATACATAAATCCTCCGGGTAACCGTTCTCCACGGAAAAACAATCCTTTAACGGACGCAGTGAAGTGGTAACCTCGTCAATGACAATATGTGCCTGTTTTCCGAGTTCTCTCGCCGCACAAAAAATTCCGATTGCCGCACCGAAGGAGTCAATGTCACCAATCTTATGTCCCATGACAAATACTTTTTCTCTGGTTTCCATTAACTCGCGTAACGCCTGTGCTTTGACTCTTGCTTTGACTCTTGTATTTTTTTCTACTTTTTGTGATTTGCCGCCGTAATATGTGATCTGGTTCTCTTCTTTGATTACAACCTGATCTCCGCCTCGTCCGAGTGCCAGATCAATCGCCGCACGTGCGTAATCATAGTTCTGGTTATATGTTCCTGCGTTGTAACCGATTCCGATACTAAGCGTTACCGCCATCTCATTTCCGACCTTAACCGTCTTCACCTCTTCGATCACGCTGAACTTATCTTCCTCTAACCGTTCCATATATTTATGTTTGAAAACGACAAAATACTTATCTTTTTCTATCTTCTGGATCAGTCCGTCAACCTGTGCAAAGTATTTGTTGACCTTT
>CAKRJK010000088.1 GCA_934351705.1 uncultured Lachnospiraceae bacterium | reverse complement strand
GCGTCATTCAGATTGTTGTTAAAGAATGCCGCTGTTGTACTTTTATTGACCAGGTTGGACGTGTGTCCCATGTCGGATACCGGTACGATATCCTCACCGTTTTGTCCGTATCCTGTGATATATGCCTGTGTCGTTTTCGGATTATATCCGGCTTTTGTTTTGAAATAAACGTATCTCGCTCCCCATTTTGTGACCTCGTCACCCCAGTTCGCACCCTTTTGCGGTACCTCATCGAATACGTCCGACTGCATCTCTACATGAGCTCGCTCACTGTAAGTCCAGTCTAAAGACCATTCTCCGAAGAATGATTGTGCATACGGAGCACTGTTTGTATAGTACACATTGGAGAGATCGTCACCGACATTGCTCTTTGGTGTATACAAATCATTATAGTAATCATAATGTCCCCAGCTTGGCATTAACGCTCCACCGAAAATCAGTGAACCTCCTCCTGTCTTTCTGTCGAAAGTAGAGGCACAGACATTGTCGATACCGTCTGCTTTTGCAAGGGATAACACTTCTCTGCTGTAACTCTCATAGCATTTGAATTTTACATGAATGTCTGTACTTACATTGGTAACCCAGCATTCAAATTTACTTCTTTTTGCAGAGGCGTTGCTGCTTAGCTGTGAATCTTTTTCATCTTTTCCGAGATAGCGGAAATATGCGGTCATTCCGTTTCCCAAGTCGGTATGATGAATATTGCCGTCACAAATTGCCTCGACATAAATTCCATTGATGATTAACTGTTTAAATTTGTAGATTTCCGGATTCTTTGTGAGGGAACCGTCATAATTCTTCTGTGAATACATCACAAAATAAATCGTCTCACCCGGTGCTGCCGTTACGTTTGCCCCGTCCGACGCTCTGTAAGAACAAAACTTTTTCGGATCGACACTGTACGGATCGGACGGATTCGAGTTCTTCTCATCTCCGTGTCCTGCCCAACAAACGTGACCGTTTTTCTGCTCATCTACATATAACCGGAATTTCTCTGCCAGTTTGACCGTTGCAATCACGGTGGTGTTCCGGGTTGCCTCCACCGAACAATAACCGCTTTCATCGACGTTAAGCTGTTTTACGCTGCCGTCCTCTCCCTCTGCTCTGATGGATACTAACTGATAACATTTTCCGTCTACAACTCCCGCTGTTGTCTGGAACTGTACATTTGGATTGACTCCGTAATTCATGGTATCCGGTGCCACCGTAAAACTTCCGCCCGCCGGACACTCCGCACCGCTCTCGTCCTCGATACGGTATGAAATCCGGTATGTACTGCTGTATTCCAGTTTGATATATTGGTTTGCTCTTAACAGCGTGCCTGTACTGCTGTCTTTGCTATACGCATAAAAAGTGGTGTCTGTTCCGTCCTCATCATTATGATAATTGCCCACATAAGCAATCTCATCTTCCTGACCACTCTCATCTACCATATAAGCACCCTGAAAAGACAGGTCACCTTCCTGTTTTGCAATATTATCGGCAATCACTCCTGCCGGTATCCGTCTGTCTTCCCGAAACGTACCGTTGACATACATTTTAACAGGAATCATTGCACCGTTATTTTCTAAGATATTAATTGTGTCTGCATTTAACGCTGTTGCATTTTCTCCCTCTGCAAAAGCAATATTCCCCGGCACAAATCCGGAAATCAGACTCAATATCATAATAAACGCAACGATTGTTTTCCATCTGTTTCTTGCCTTCATCCGCAATAACCCTCTCCTCGTACTGATTTCGTCCGTGTCTCGTGTCTTTGCGTCATTCTAGTACTCTGGTACTAGTACTTTGTAACCATATTATAGCCTCTACCATTGCAGTTTGCAACAATATTTTACATTTTTTGCAAAAATAATACATTTTATTCATTTTGAATTATCCCTTGTCTACTCCTACTATAAAATGATATGATATTTTTAATAACGCAACTTAAAGGAGGGTGCTGTATGGAAAAGCATTCCCACCATAACCTTATTTGTATTCTATGTATATGTTTGTTTCAGGCACTTATCATAGCCGGATGCGGTGACGCTTCCGCCTCAAAAGACGGTTCCTGGGATAATTCCCCAAAAGTTTTAACCCCTTGTGCCGACGGAACGGATGTATCCGGAAATGATTCCATTGAAATAGATCTATCCAACAAGGCAAACGGCTACCTGATGGCAAAATACAGCGGAAGTGCCGATAAAGTAAAATTTTTTATCATCACACCCGATGATGTCCGTTATACATATGATTTACCCGCATCCACAGAGTGGATGGCTCTCCCCTTTACCGCGGGAGACGGCACTTATACCTTAGATGTGCGGGAACATGTAAATGATGAGCTTTATTCAAACCTTTATCAGGAAAGTGTCGATGTTACTTTGTCAGACGAATTCGCTCCGTTTTTATATCCGAACCAATATACATGGTTTACCGCCGATACGAAGGCTGTCGCAAAAGCCAGCGAACTGACAAAAGGCTGTAATGACGGACTGGATGCAATTACAAAAATTTATGATTATGTGATCAAAAATGTTGAATACGATTACGATAAAGCTGCCGATGTGCAGAACGGCTATCTCCCAAACGTGGACGAAACGCTCACTTCCAAAAAGGGCATCTGCTTTGACTATGCAGCCCTGATGACGGCAATGCTGCGTTCGCAGGGGATTCCGACAAAACTGGAAATCGGCTACTCGGGCGACATCTATCACGCCTGGATCAGCACTTATCTGGAAGAATCCGGCTGGGTAGACCATATCATCGAGTTTGACGGCAAAAACTGGTCTTTGATCGATCCGACACTGGCGGCAAGCAACGATTCTTCTTCCGTGAAAGATTACATCGGAGACGGCTCTAACTACACCGTAAAATATTCAAGATAATTTGAGTTATTTCCTATATAAATATGAACATGGGACAGAAAGGATGATTTCTCATGAATAAAAAACAGACACTTTCTCATACAGAGCTCGCTGCCTTTTGCAGCCAGTTTTCAGAAATTCTGCGTGCCGGCATTTCTCCCGGCGAAGGAATTGCAATTATGCTGGAGGATTCTTCTTCTGCCGAGGAAAAAGAACTTCTTACAAAAATACAGGATTCTGTCTACGCCACCGGGATTCTCAGCACGGGACTGGAGGACGCCGATGTGTTTCCGGACTATATGCTGAATATGGTACGGCTCGGAGAGCAGTCCGGCCGCTTAGATGATGTCATGGCAACCCTTGCCGTATATTACGAACGTGAGGCGAATCTTTCTGCCGCCATCAAAAGTGCAGTGACCTATCCATGCATTATGATCGGTATGATGATTCTGGTTGTTTTAATCCTGATTACCAAAGTACTTCCTGTATTTCATGAGGTCTTTGCACAGCTTGGAACCGATATGTCGGGAATGTCTAAGGCTTTAATTCATTTTGGTCAGACGTTGAACCGCTATGCTTTGGTCTTTATCGCAATCCTTGCGGTACTGATCGCCCTCGGACTTTATTTTTCCAGAGCAAAATCCGGGCGGGCGGTAGCGGCAAAGTTCTTTTCTTCTTTCGGACCGACAAAATCATTTTCCCATAAAAATGCAGCTTGCCGTTTTGCAGGCGGCATGGCTCTCGCCCTAAAAAGCGGCTTGACTCCGGAAAGCGGTTTGGAATTATCCAAAAAGCTGGTGACCAATCCTGCTTTTTTAGAAAAGATAGATCAATGTTCTTCCCTGTTAAATGAGGGCATTCCTCTGACCGACGCTTTATCACAGTCGGGGATTTTTTCCGGTATGCAGGCCCGTATGCTGCTCATCGGCAGCCGTACCGGTTCTATGGATGAGGCAATGCAGCAGATTGCGGCTCAGTACGAGGATGAACTGGATACCTCTATCGGAAATACGCTCGCTGTGATCGAACCGACTCTGGTAGCTGTTCTTTCTATTATTGTCGGTCTGATTCTTTTGTCTGTGATGATGCCGTTGATGGGAATTTTATCGGAACTGTAAGGAGGCATACATAATGTTTCAAACACGCAAAAAACATTCGCCTTTTCGGAATATTTTACTTTCTGTATTGATTTTTTTCGCTGTCATAGGATTGTTTTATGTCGGCACTTCTGCTTTGTCGGGAACTTCACAAAAAGAGCAGGAAAAATTATTACAGACTGCTATGACAGAGAGTGCCGTTCATTTTTATGCTCTTAACGGATATTATCCTGAAAACTTGGATTCTCTGCTTGATAATTACGGTATTACTTATGATAAAGATTGTTTCTTTGTGGATTATCAGCCGCAGGGTGAAAATATCATGCCTGAGATCACAGTCGTGAAGAAAGGAATGTAATATGGAAAAATATCACTCAAAAAAACACAGCATTGACTTTCTTTTTCCCGTGTCGCTGTTTTTTGTATTTACCATAACAGCTTTATATGTCACGATTACGGGAGCAAATTTATACCAAAGCATGGAAGAGCGGACTTCAAATGATTATGCTGCTTTTACCGCCCTCTCCTATGTGGAGCGGAAAATACAGGCATATGATTCCGCGGATTGTATTACGGTCACCAGACAGAACGGGGTGGATATTCTGTGTCTTCACCAGACGATGGAGCAGGGAGATTATACGACTTATATCTACACCAAAGACGGCCGGTTGATGGAACTCATTTTAAAAGACGGAAACGTTCCCGATCTGGACAGCGGAACTGTGCTTATGGACACCGGCATTCTGACGATACAAAACTCTAAACCGCAGATTTTAACCTTGTGTCTGATCAGTCCGAACGGAACTACCCAGACTCTGAACATTCATTTAAAGACAAGGGAGGGAGCCGTATGAAGCATTCATCCGCACGACGTTCCAATCTGTTTCTTATGGAAATGATTCTTGCAATCCTTTTCTTTGCTCTTGCAAGCATGGTTTGTATGAAACTTTTTGCCGCTGCACACGATTTATCGCGTAAAACTTCTGATTCTAACTTTGCCATGACCGCTGTAAAGAGTGCGGTTTCGTATTTTGAGGCAGGCGACGGCTCTTTGGAATCTCTTATGAGTGCATATCCCGACAGCACGTCGGAAGATGCTACGCTGACCGTTTATTATGATAAAAATCAGAGGCTTTGCACCCAAAGCGAGGCATTTTACCAGATAAAGGTTACCATAAAAAGTTCTTCCGAACAGCTTACTGTTGCGACAATCACCGCATATGATTCCGGGCAGGAGGAATTGTTTGCTCTGGACGCAAGCTGCTATCAACCGATAAAGGTGGGTGATTAGATGAAAGAAAAAAAATATCCGATTGTAAATCTCGGTACGGTTTCTTTGCTGACCGTTTTTATTATTCTGGCAATGCTGACTTTTGCCACCCTCACTTATATGACCGCCCGCAAGGACGCAAAGTATAATGAGCAGTCGATGAAATCTGCCGTAGAATACCAGACAGCTGTCAACACCGCATACGTGGAGATTGCCAAGACGGATCAGGCACTGTATGCCGATTACCAAAACGGAACCTTTTCCTCTGTGTCGGATACCGACTACCCGATTACCGTCCCGATTTCGGAAAATTCCGAGTTACAGGTTTTACTGACCGCAAAAACGCCGGAGCAGAATAACGGCTTTTTATATGAGATTACAGAGTTTAAAAAAGTAAGCACAAAATCTTTTGAACAGGATAATACCTTACATCTTTTTCAATAAAATCATTGATTACGCAGAAAGGAGTATGTTATGAACACACAAGATATTTTAGAACGAATTTCAAAGCAACACGCTTCTGACATTTTTATTGTGGCAGGCCGTCCGTTATCATACCGTTTAAACGAACAGATTCTGGCGGATTCCGACGAAAAACTCACACCGGAAACCACCAATGAGATCATTAAAGGAATCTATCAGTTGGCTTCTAACCGTGATATGACCACTTTGCTGGAGCAGGGTGATGATGACTTTTCCTTTGCCATTCAGGGCGTAAGCCGTTTTCGTGTGAACGCTTACCGGCAGCGTGGTTCGCTTGCGGCGGTGATTCGTGTGATTTCTTTTACACTGCCTTCACCGGAATCGCTGGGGATTCCTTCTAACATTATTCATCTGGGAGATCTGAATAAGGGGCTGGTGCTTGTCACGGGAACTGCCGGCAGCGGAAAATCCACAACATTGGCATGTATCATTGATTATATCAACCGAAATAAGGAAAAGCATATTATTACGTTGGAAGATCCTTTGGAATATCTGCACCGCCATGAAAAGAGCATTGTAAGCCAGCGTGAGATCTCAACGGACACCTCCAGCTATGTCTCCGCACTCCGTGCCTCTCTGCGACAGAGTCCCGATGTTATTTTGTTGGGAGAAATGCGTGATTACGAGACGATGCAGGTGGCAATGACGGCTGCC
>CAKRJK010000087.1 GCA_934351705.1 uncultured Lachnospiraceae bacterium | reverse complement strand
GAGCATGTTAGAGAGAAGTATTCTGAATTCTTTGTTCCCGGATAACACCTACCGTAATGAGTCGGGAGGAGATCCGGTGGTGATCCCGAATCTGACTTATGAGGCGTATCTGGATTTTCACAGACGCTATTATCATCCGGGCAATTCCTATATTTATCTCTACGGAGATATGGATATGGAGCAAAAACTGGAGTGGCTGGATAAGGAGTATTTAAGCCATTACGATGAGATCGAGCTGGATTCTTCCGTGAAAAAACAGGAGCCTTTTGACAAGCCGATTGAAGTGTCTTTCCCATATCCGATTGCAAGCAACGAACCGTTGACAGACAATACCTATCTGTCCTACAACACGGTAGTGGGCAATATTTTGGATAAAGAGCTTTATCTTGCTTTTGAGATTCTCGATTATGCACTCCTCAGTGCGCCGGGAGCACCGTTAAAACAGGCTCTTTTGGATGCGGGAATCGGAAAGGACATTATGAGTTCTTTTGATAACGGAATTTATCAGCCGATTTTTTCCGTGATCGCAAAGAACGCAAATGAAGACCAGAAGGATGAATTTGTGGCAGTCATCCGCAAAACCTTAGAAGAACTTGTGAAAAACGGAATCAATAAAAAATCACTTCTTGCGGGCATCAACAGTTCGGAGTTCCGTTTCCGCGAAGCGGATTTCGGTGCGTATCCGAAAGGTTTAATGTACGGACTTCAGTGTCTGGACAGCTGGATTTATGACGAGACACAGCCGTTTATGCATATTGAGGCAATCGAGACCTATGCCTTTTTGAAAAAGCAGGTTGATACAAGATATTTTGAATCCCTGATCGAAAAATATCTGTTGAATAATACACATGTGTCTGTGGTAATCACAAAACCGGAAAAAGGATTGAACGCAAAAAATGAAAAGGAATTAGAAGAAAAACTCGCCGCATACAAAGAGACTTTGTCAAAAGAGGACTTACAGAGGCTGGTTGCGGATACAAAGCATTTAAAAGCGTATCAGGATGAGCCTTCCGTAAAAGAGGATTTAGAAAAGATCCCTCTTTTAAAAAGGGAAGATCTGGGAAGAGAAGCGGCACAGCTTTATAATGAAGAATTGTCGATAGAGGATACGCCGGTGTTGTATCACAATCTGTTTACAAACGGCATCCGTTACGTGGATTATCTGTTTGACATCAAACACATTCCGCAGGAGGAGTTACCGTATGTCGGAATCTTAAAAGCGGTTCTTGGTTATGTCGATACCGAGCATTACGGGTATGCGGATTTATCTAATGAGATCAATCTTAATACGGGCGGTATCAACTGCTCCACTTTGATCAATGCGAACAGCAAGGATACAGACAAATATGAACTCAAGTTTGAGATTCGTACAAAGTTCTTGCCGGAAAAAGCGGCAACTACGGGATTTTTGGTAAAAGAAATTCTGTGCAGCTCCGATTTTTCGGATGATAAGCGGCTGCGTGAGATTTTGGCAGAAGTAAAATCACGTTTGCAGATGGTATTTTCCGGTGCGGGGCATTCGGTATCTGCTCTCCGTGCAATGTCCTATTTTTCCAAGACAGCCATGATCACCGATCTGGTAAGCGGTATCGCGTTCTATCGGGTTGTTGCGGACTACGAAGAACATTTCGAGGAAAAAGGACAGGAGTTAAAAGAGCATTTACAACGTCTGGCAGATGAAATTTTCTGCAAAGAGAATCTCATGGTCAGCATGACCGCAACAGAAGACGGAATCGAGGAATTAAAACAAGAACTGCCGAAGTTAAAAGAAGCGTTGAACGCAGATTTGTCAGACAAGACAATCCAGACGATCCGATGTGAACAAAAGAATGAGGGATTTCTGGCTGCATCTAAAGTGCAATATGTTTCCCGTGCGGGCAATTTCCTGAAAAAAGGATTTGCATATACGGGAGCGTTGCGGATTTTAAAGGTGATCATGGGATATGACTATCTTTGGATGAATATCCGTGTCAAGGGCGGTGCCTACGGATGTATGAGTTCTTACGGAAAGAACGGGGATGTATTTTTCACCTCTTACCGCGATCCGAACTTAAGCGCCACGAATGATGTATACAACGGCATTCCGAATTATCTGGAAGAGTTTGACGTGGATGAGCGCGATATGACAAAGTATATTATCGGAACAATCAGCGAGCTTGATACGCCGTTGAATCCGGCTGCAAAGGGAAGACGTTCTTTGATTTCCTATCTCGGAGAGATTTCGCAGGAAGATATGCAAAAAGAGCGGGATGAGATTCTGGCGGCAGAGAAAGAGGATATCCGCAAGCTGGCACCGTTGGTGCAGGGAGTGCTGGATGAGGGGAATATTTGTGTTATCGGAAATGAGGAGAAGGTGAAGGCGGAGAGTGCGTTGTTTGAGGTAGTGGAGAGTTTGTTGTAGAGGAGTTGGTGTTTGGCTGGTTGGGGGCGGCTTCGCGGCAGTGGATATGGTTGCGGGGGCGGGGATTTTGCAGATAAGAGGTTCTAACTGCTTCGGGGGGAGTGAGTTGGGGACGGACGTGACCGGAACTGACTCGCCATCCGTGGCTCGACAGTTCCTTTTTCAGACGTCCTGTCTGAAAATCACTGCGTTTGGGGCGAAGCAGTAAGAACCTCTAATCCGCAAAATCAGCCGCCCCTGCAACCATATCCACAGCCGCGAAGCCGCAACGAACGAGCCGACGCGTAGTAGAGAGTTGGGAGTTGTGATGAGGATGGTAGTATGTTGTGCTGGTCAATCAAAAACAATTACAATGAGAAAAATAAACATATTACAACATACCAACTGCCACAAAGCCCCAACAAACAAACCATCGAATAGTAGCAGAAAACCATATCCCCAACCATAAAACGACAACAACCCAACGCTCACATAAGAAAAAGTAAATTGTGTCTGGAAAATTGGGAGGGCGGTTTGGCGGGATGCCCCTTTGGTGCGATAGTATTTGTCAGGAGATTAGTTTTTCTTAGTATTTCTCTTGATAAACAGTGATTTTCAGACAGGACGTCTGAAAAAGGAACTGCCGAGCCACGGATGGCGAGTCAGTTCCGGTCACGTCCGTCTCCACTCCACGCCCCGAGAAATACTTAGAAAACCTTATCTCCTAAACAACACTATCGCCCCAAGGGGCATCCCGCCAAACCGCCCTCCCAATTTTTCAGACACTCAATACAATACACCGCAAAGAAAGGAAAAACATGAACAACAATTTTAAATCGGGATTTGTCACCATCATCGGTCGTCCGAATGTGGGAAAATCCACCTTAATGAATCACTTGATCGGACAAAAAATAGCAATTACATCAAATAAACCGCAGACCACCCGCAACCGTATCCAGACCGTATACACGGATATGGAGAAAGGACAGATCGTGTTTGTGGATACACCTGGTATCCATAAGGCAAAAAATAAACTGGGTGAATACATGGTTAATGTGGCAGAACGTACCCTCAATGAAGTGGATGCGGTGCTCTGGCTGGTAGAACCTAGCAATTTTATCGGAGCAGGCGAGCAGCATATTATCGAAAAATTACAAAAAGTCACAACACCTGTCATTTTGATCATCAATAAAATAGATACGGTAGAAAAAGAAAAAGTATTAGAATACATTGACACCTATCGAAAAGTATATGATTTTGCAGAGATTGTACCGTTGTCGGCACTGAGAGGACAGAACACGGATATTCTGGTAGATCTGATCTTCAAATATCTGCCTTACGGACCGCAGTTTTATGATGAGGACACCGTGACAGACCAGCCGGAACGCCAGATTGTAGCGGAGATTATCCGTGAAAAAGCACTGCATGCCCTCAACGAGGAAATTCCGCACGGAATCGCCGTATCCACCGATAAGATGAAATTCCGTAAAGGAGGAAATATCGTAGATATCGATGCGACGATTGTCTGCGAGAGAGACTCCCATAAGGGAATCATCATCGGCAAACAGGGAGCAATGCTCAAAAAAATCGGAAGCAACGCAAGATATGAGATGGAGCGTCTTTTAGACGCAAAAGTCAATCTCCAGCTTTGGGTAAAAGTAAAAAAAGACTGGCGTGACAGTGATTTCCTGATCAAAAATTTCGGTTATAACAAAGACGAAATATAGAAAAAACAGACGATAAAAGCAAGAACGTAATTGGGAATTATTAGCTGTATAGGAATCGACTTCGTGGAAATTCTATAAATAGACATCAACGGAATACCAAAGGAGGAATTTTCATGGAAGAGAACAAGTGGAATCAATTTATGAGTACAGGGAATGTTGCCGATTATCTTGCATACAAGATGATTGAACGAATGGCAGACAGTGAACAAAGGGCAAGAGGTGCGGTAGAACATGGGACAGAATCTGGTGCTGACAGGAATGGTGCTGTCGGTGATTCCCATAGGGGACTACGATAAAAGAATTACATTGCTTAGCAAAGAAAGAGGAAAGATTACAGCCTTTGCAAAGGGGGCAAGACGACCAAATTCCCAGCTTTTGGCTGCAACGAATCCTTTTTCTTTCGGCGAGTTTGAAATGTATGAGGGAAGAAGTACATATAATGTCGTAAAAGCAAATATTTCCAATTATTTCAGAGAACTCGCAACAGATGTGGAAGCCGCGTATTACGGGTTCTATTTTTTGGAATTGGCAGATTATTATGCGGTGGAGAACGGCAATGAAAAAGAATTGCTCAAGCTGTTGTACCAATCAATGCGGGCGTTAGAGAGTAATGCCTATCTGAACCGTCTGGTGAGATGTATCTATGAATTGAAAGTGCTGACCATCAACGGAGAATATCCGAATGTATTTACCTGTCTGAAATGTAAAAAAGAGACATCTTTATCGTGGTTTTCCGTCAAGTACGGAGGAACGCTTTGTTCTGATTGCGGAAAAGAGGAGGGAGCGGTTCTGTTAGATGAGTCTACCCTCTATGCCATGCAGTATATCATCACCAGTCCGATAGAAAAACTTTTCACATTTCAATTAAGCGAAAAAGTGTTGTCACAGTTAGAACAGATTATGAAAAAGTATATGGTACAGTACGTCGATCGAAAATTCAAATCATTAAAAATACTCGAAGAACTGCAATAACAAAATCAGGAATCGCATTTTGGATACGGGAAAGTGAGGGCAAAGCGGCAGCGGCACGGGAAAGTTGCTCAATGCTTGAAATTTTCCGTTAAACAGAGTATAATAGATTAGATTCTTGCATAAAAGCATAAGGAGGTAGCAGATGAAAAAGCATATCGGAGTAGGATTTGTGCTTCTTTTATCAGTGGGAGTTTTAGCCGGGTGCGGCTCTCAGGCAGAGAGAACGACCATCCAGGTCAAGGGAAACGGCAAAGTCATAGAGAACGTGTCAGAGGATTTTGACAAGGATTATTACAAGGAAGATGAACTCAAGAAGTTTATCGACAGCAGTGTAGAAGATTATAAAAAAGAAACCGGAAAAAAGGATGTCAAGGCATCCGGTTTTACCGTCAAAGACAAGAAGGCATATCTGACGATGAAGTATGCGGATACCGATGCCTACACAAGATTCAATCAGGAGACGCTTTACGGTGGAACCGTAGTGCAGGCAATCGCAAACGGATATTCTCTTCCGGATGAATTTTATCCGGTCAAGGACGGAAAACTCAAGAAAACGGTGACAGATAAAAAGATTAAAGAGGATGACGGTTACAAAGTCGTAATCACAAGTGAGAATGTAGATGTTGTCACAGGAGGAGAAATCTTATTTGTTTCCAGAACCGATGTCAAGATCAAGGACAAAAAGACGGTTTCGATTCAAAAAGAAAGTGCGGATGATACGTCGCTTACGTACATCATTTACAAATAAAGAAGGCGAGGAGACAAGAAAATGGAAAAAACTATGGACAAAATTGTTGCATTGGCAAAAGCAAGAGGATTCGTATATCCGGGTTCCGAGATTTACGGAGGTCTTGCAAATACATGGGATTACGGTAATCTTGGTGTTGAGTTAAAGAACAATGTCAAAAAAGCATGGTGGCAGAAATTCGTAATGGAGAATCCATACAATGTCGGGGTGGATTGTGCGATCCTTATGAATCCGCAGACATGGGTGGCATCAGGACATCTGGGCGGTTTTTCCGATCCGTTGATGGATTGTAAAGAGTGCCATGAGCGTTTCCGTGCAGATAAGATTATCGAAGATTTTGCACAGGAGCATGATATTACATTGGAGGAATCCGTAGACGGATGGTCACAGGAGCAGATGAAAGCATTCATTGAAGAGCATAACGTTCCTTGCCCGACCTGCGGAGAACATAATTTTACAGACATTCGTCAGTTCAACCTGATGTTCAAGACATTCCAGGGTGTTACCGAGGATGCAAAGAACACAGTATACTTAAGACCTGAGACAGCACAGGGT
>CAKRJK010000086.1 GCA_934351705.1 uncultured Lachnospiraceae bacterium | reverse complement strand
ACCCTCAACAACTTCAAACTCAACTGCTTCGCCGTCTTTCAACTCTTTGAAGCCGTCCATGTTCAAAGCGGAAAAATGTACAAATACATCATTTCCCTCTGCATCGGAAATAAATCCATAACCTTTCTTTGCATTAAACCATTTTACTGTTCCCTGCTGCATAAAAACTTCCTCCTAATAATACAACTTCGTTCCCTTCCCCAAGGGTTGCTACTATGTCTACCCTAGCATAATTTCCAATGTTTGTCAATGCAAGAGTGTAACATCCATCTGCGGAAACGGTATCTCAATTTCATGTTCATCCAGTGCGTATTTGATGTTCTCCGTGACACGCCAGCGTGCCTGCCAATACTCCTCTGTCGATGTCCAGAAACGGATTCCCATATTGACCGAACTGTCCGCCAGTTCCGAGACAAACACCACCATTTCTTCATCCTTTAGGCATGCCTCTTCCTCATCCAGAACTTTTTGTAATACTTCCTTTGCCTTGCGGATGTCTGCCTGATAGGAAATTCCCACAAGAATCTCTACACGACGTTTTCCGTTGGTGGTCACATTCGTCATGCTGCTGTTTGCAAGCACTCCGTTCGGTATCATGATATTCTTGTTATCATTGGTCACCAGCTTTGTATAAAAGAGTGAAATTTCTTCTACCACGCCTTCATTCTTGTGCGTATCTTCTATAATATAATCTCCGACTTTAAACGGCTTCATCAACAGGATGATCACACCGCCCGCAAAGTTGGACAAACTTCCCTGCAACGCAAGACCTAAGGTTAATCCGGCAGAACCCAAAATTGCTACAACCGATGCCGTGGTCACACCAAACAGCGTCAGAATAATGAAGATCAACAGCAGATAAAGCGTTGCCTTGATCAGAGAATGTAAAAACTGCTTTACCCCCTCGTCTAATTCCCGCCGCTCTGCCCAGCGTCTGTTCATTTTTAAAACAGATTTGATAATCCTGCTTCCGATAAAATAAACCACGACTGCCAACACCAAAGTGGTACAAAAGGCGGTGACATCCGGCAACAACGAATAGAGATGTTCTTTGACTACGCCCCATCCTTTGATACTCGCCAGCATAGCATTTCCTCCCTGTCCTTAAATCTCATGTATAAACAATCCGCTGCGAAGTTTCGGCTCAAACCATGTGGATTTCGGCGGCATCAAAAGCCCCGCATCCGCCACATCAAACAATTCTCCGATGGAAGTCGGATACATTGCAAACGCAACCGCACAGTCAGCTTTTACTCTTCTCTCCAATTCTTCCAGACCGCGGATTCCTCCCACGAAATCAATGCGTTTGTCTGTCTTCGGATCTCCGATTCCAAGCACCGGTGCAAGTAAAAGTTCCTGCAATAAGGATACGTCCAACCCCTTGACCGGATCCTTTGTCTGATTCTCTTTTTTGATTTTGCACAGATACCACTTGTCATCTAAAAACATGGAAAATTCCCCTTTTTCCTGTGGTCTTATCTGTGTATCGGAATCTTTTACTACCTCAAAAATTTCTTTTGTCTTCTCCAAAAAAGCCTCTTTACTCATACCGTTCAAATCTTTGACAACACGGTTGTAATCCAAAATCATCAACTGGTCATCCGGGAACAGTACCGATAAAAAGTAATTAAATTCTTCTTCCCCTGTGTAATCAGGATGTTCTTCCCTTCTCATGAAACCGACTCTGACGGCAGATGCCGCACGGTGATGTCCGTCTGCAATATAGATTTCGTTTGTCTTTGCAAACGCCTCGCGGATCTTCTCAATATCCTCTGCATTGTCAATGATCCAGACACGGTGGCCGATACCGTCCTCCGCAACAAAATCGTAAACCGCTCCCCCCTGTTTTGTGCGGTTTACCACTTCATTGATCTGTTCGTTGGAACGATATGCCAAAAAGATCGGTCCTGTCTGTGCATTGCAGACATTGACATGATTAATGCGATCTGCCTCTTTGTCTGCTCTGGTATTCTCATGCTTTTTGATAATTCCGTTCGCATAGTCATCAATGGATGCACAGGCGGTAATTCCCGTCTGTGTCCGATTGTCCATTGTCAGCTCATAGATATAGTAACAAGGTTTTTCATCTCTGATAAAGGAACCGTCCTCTACCATCTCCCAAAGCATATCGTGTGCTTTGTCGTAAACCTTCCTGTCGTACATATCCATCGCATCGTCAAACTGTGTCTCTGCCCTGTCAATCCTTAAAAAGCTGAGCGGATTTTTCTCAACGACTTCTTTTGCCTCCTTACGATTGTATACATCATACGGAAGTGCCGCGATCTTATCCGCTTTGTCCGCTGCCGGACGAATTGCCGTAAATGGTTTTATCTTTGCCATGTTTCCTCCGAATTTATTTGATTACCCTGACTTTTAAAACACCGTCTAAAGCAGTCAGCTTTTCTACGATTTCGTCTGTTACGTTATGCTCTAAATCCAACAGAGAATATGCGTAATCTCCGCGGCTTTTATTCATCATGTCGGTAATATTGATGTCTCCGTCACCTAAGATATTTGAAAATTTACCGATGATTCCCTTGCTGTTTTTGTGAAGGATTGCGATACGTCCCGCCTGTGTGCAGACTCCCATGTTACATCCCGGGAAGTTTACGGAGTTTTTGATATTTCCGTTTTCTAAATAATCACGTACCTCTTTGACTGCCATCTTCGCACAGTTATCCTCGGATTCCTCCGTGGAAGCACCAAGATGAGGAATTACGATACAGCCGTCTTTTCCTGCAGTTGTCGTATTTGGGAAATCGGTAACATATTTGTGTACTTTTCCCTGCTGGATTGCCTCTAATACGTCTTCCTCGTCTACAAGCAGATCTCTTGCGAAATTTAAGATGATCACACCGTCTTTCATCTGTGCGAATGCTTCTTTGTTGAGCATTTTTTTAGTATCATCCAAAAGCGGCACATGAATGGTAATGTAATCACACTGTTTGTAAATCTCTTCTACGGTGTTGATGTGTTTTACGTTGCGTGACAGGCTCCATGCTGCATTGATGGAAATAAACGGATCGTATCCGTAAACCTCCATTCCGAGGTGTGTAGCTGCACTTGCAACCTTAACACCAATCGCACCCAATCCGATGACACCTAATTTTTTGCCCGCAAGCTCCTGACCTGCAAAGGCTTTCTTTGCCTTCTCAGCATCTTTGCCAACGGTCTCGCTGTCTTTGTTCTCCAAAACCCAATTGATTCCGCCCACGATGTCACGGGAGGCTAACAGCATTCCCGCAAATACGAGTTCTTTTACACCGTTTGCGTTTGCTCCCGGTGTGTTGAATACCACAATTCCCTCCTGTGCGCAACGGTCAAGCGGAATGTTGTTAACACCTGCTCCCGCTCTTGCGATTGCCAGAAGATTATCGGAAAATTCCATATCGTGCATTGCCGCACTTCTGACTAAAATTGCGTCCGCGTCTGCTGTGTTGTCTGTTTTCTGGTAATTCTCTGTAAACAAATCCAATCCTACATTTGCGATTGGGTTTAAGCAATGATACTGATACATATTATGCATTCTCCTCTTCAAATTTTTTCATAAATGCAACCAAAGCCTCTACGCCCTCTTTTGGCATTGCATTGTAGATTGATGCTCTCATGCCGCCGACGGTTCTGTGGCCTTTTAAGTTTTCAAGTCCTGCCTCTTTTGCCTCTTTGACAAATTTTGCGTCCAGCTCGTCATCTCCCGTGACAAACGGAACATTCATCAGAGAACGGTCTTCTTTTCTGACCGTACCTTTGAACAATTTGCTCTCGTCTAAGAAATCATAAAGAATTTTTGCTTTCTCTTCGTTTTTCTTTTGGATTGCCTCCAAACCGCCCATCTTCTTTAACCATTTGAATACTTTTCCACAGATATAAATGCCGTATGCTGGCGGTGTGTTATATAAAGAATCCGCATCTGCATGTGTTTTGTAAGTAAGCATGGTCGGTGTTCCCGGTAACGGTTCGTCTGTGATCAGATCCTCACGGATAATGACAATGACAACACCTGCCGGTCCGATATTTTTTTGTACTCCGCCGTAGATGATTCCGTATTTGCTGACATCTACCGGTTCGGATAAGAAACAGGAGGATACGTCTGCTACCAAAGTTTTGCCTTTTGTATTCGGTAATGTTTTAAACTTGGTTCCGTAAATTGTATTGTTTTCACAGATGTATACATAATCCGCATCTTCGGAAATCGGCAGATCAGAACAATCCGGGATATAGGAAAATGTCTTATCCTCGGAAGATGCAATCTTGTTGGCTGTTCCGTATTTGGAAGCCTCCTGCCATGCTTTCTTTGCCCACTGTCCTGTTACGATATAACCTGCTTTTTTATTCTTCATCAGGTTCATAGGAATCATGGCAAACTGCTGTGATGCACCGCCCTGTAAGAACAATACTTTGTAATTGTCCGGTATGTTCATCAGTTCTCTTAAATCTGCCTCTGCCTCTTTGATGATCGTGTCATATGCTTTGGAACGGTGGCTCATCTCCATAACGGACATGCCGGTTCCTCTGTAATCTAACATCTCATCGGCAGCTTCCTGCAATACCTCTTCCGGCAATACGGCCGGTCCTGCTGAAAAATTATACACTCTGCTCATTTTAAAGCTCCTCCTCATATATATTATTGTTGGTGTCCTTTTGCTAAATCATCTTCGGTAAACACTTCGCTGATTGCCGCTCCCGGTGCAACCATCGGCCATACCTTATCATCGGAATCGATTACTGCATCGATCACTACCAGTGTTTTCATCTCCAATGCTTTTTTCACGGCTTCTTCAAACTCCTGCTGCGTGGTCGCACGGATTCCCGTCGCTCCCATTGCCTCGGCAAGTTTTACGAAATCCACTGCATCGTTGAGGATCGTTGCCGAATAACGCTGTTCATAAAAAAGTGTCTGCCACTGGCGGACCATTCCGAGTACATGGTTGTTCATGACAATCTGTATCAACGGTAACTGTTCTCTGACCGCTGTTGCGATTTCATTCATATTCATACGGAAACATCCGTCGCCTGCAATGTTGATCACTGTCTTATCCGGGTTTGCGATCTGTGCTCCGATCGCCGCACCCAATCCGTATCCCATAGTACCAAGACCGCCGGATGTAATCAACGTTCTCGGTTTTGAGTAATGGTAATACTGTGCCGCCCACATCTGATGCTGACCGACCTCTGTTACGATCGTTGCATCTCCTTTGGTGAGTTCGTAGATTTTTTCTATCATGTAAGGACCACTTAACCCTTCTTTGTGATAGGTCAGCGGATATTTCTTCTTATAATCTAAAATATGCTGCATCCATTCTGTGTGCTGCATGGATGTGTTTTGTAATTTTGCATTCACTCTGGTGAGAATCTCCTTGATGTCTCCCATCACACAGGCATCCACCACAATGTTTTTGTTGATTTCTGCCGGATCGACATCAAACTGAAGAATCTTGGCATGTTTTGCGAACTTCTTTGCATTTCCGATGACACGGTCGGAAAAACGTACGCCGACGGCAATGAGAAGATCACATTCGCTGACACCGTAATTCGATGTCTTGGTGCCGTGCATTCCGAGCATTCCGGTATATCGTTCACTTGTTCCGTCATAAGCACCCTTGCCCATCAACGTATCCGCTACCGGTGCGTCCACAAGCTCGACAAACTGTTTAAGTTCCTCACTTGCCCCGGAAATCACAGCTCCGCCTCCCACAAAAATATACGGGCGTTTTGCGTCTTTTATGTAGGAAACAGCCTGATCAATGTCTGTCTCAGTCAGTTTTTTTATCATTCTTCCCACAGGTTCTATCACTGCCGGCTCATATTCCGTCTGCTGTGCCGTAATATCCTTTGGAATATCTACCAGCACCGGTCCCGGTCTGCCTGTCTGTGCGATACGGAACGCTCTTCGGATGGTCTCTGCCACTTTTGTAATGTCTTTCACAATGAAATTGTGTTTTGTGATCGGTGTCGTAATACCCGCAATGTCAATCTCCTGAAAGCTGTCTTTTCCCAACAACGGTACGGTTACGTTACAGGTGATCGCCACCATCGGTACAGAGTCCATATGTGCGGTCGCGATTCCCGTTACCAGATTCGTCGCACCCGGTCCGCTTGTCGCCATACACACTCCGACTTTTCCGGTACTACGTGCATATCCGTCCGCCGCATGGGCTGCTCCCTGTTCATGAGAGGTCAGAATATGACGTATCTCATGTCTGTGTTTATATAATGCATCGTAGACATTTAAAATCTGTCCGCCCGGATAACCGAAAATCGTATCCACGCCTTGCTCTTTTAAACATTCTATGATGATTTCTGCTCCTGTCAACTGCATGATCTTATCCTTCTTTCAAACTGCTTCTATTCTTTTAATTCTAACACAGCACCTCTGTTGCCTGAGGTTACCATAGAGG
>CAKRJK010000085.1 GCA_934351705.1 uncultured Lachnospiraceae bacterium | reverse complement strand
GCATATAAATGTAGTTGTACTTTTGGATTCCGCTTGTTTTTCCGTTTTTTCCGACTATAATCACGGATAACACGTTGTTGCCCTCAATCATATCAAACGGTCCTTCATACTTTGGCGTGTTGCTTCCCGGTGTCTCGTTCCACGCATAGTAGGCAGTACACCCTTTCGGCACTTCAATGCTGATCTGCGTCGGCTGCGTATACGTTCCGCTGTCCGGTGATGCCTTTGGCAAATCGGGAACCTCAATTTCGATTTTGTATTCCGCCTCAACTGTTTTGCTGTAAACGCCATCCTTGTTTTTGCAGACTGCTTTTAAATCGTATGTTCCTTCTTCGTGAAACGGGATTTTACTGCTGTACAAAACACCGTCTTCTTTCGGGTTACTTCCGTCCGTCGTGTAATAAATCTCGAAATCATCCTCTGTCTCAAGCTCAATCTCCAATGCACTTTTGTACGTGCCTGCTTTTTCGGAGAATGTTGGCGGTGCTATATAATAGCCTTCAAATAATTGTTGTATTTTTTCATCTTCTGCCTGTTCGTACAGGCTTGCGATTGCCTCGTAATCATCATTTTTCAAATACAGATCCAGAATGAGCGAATAGGCTTCCTCGTTTGTACCGTCAATCTCAATTACCTGCCTGAGAGCGTCCTCTGCCGACTCATCCTTTTGCGTTGCAATCTCTGCTTTTGCCAGCAGCAGCAATGCCTGTGTACTCTTTTTCTTATGCTTTAAGGCTTTGTTTGCATAGGTGATCGTATCCTCGTATCTTTTCTCGCTGTATGCCTTTTTTGCCTTTTTGATCTGGGCATCATAAGAATTTGTGGTCAGACAGACACCTGCAATCACAAGAATTGCAAGAACACATACCACCGCACCGATCAAAATCTTTTTCTTTTTTGATTTTGGTTCTTTCTTTTTTGGTGCTTTTTCATATTTGTTGCTTTTTTCTGCCTCTTTTACTGCCTTATCCGGTGTTTCTTCACTCATCAGTTCTTTGAGGTAATCTTCCTCTAAGGCACTGTAATCCGGCACAATCTGTATCTCATTTCCACAGACAGGGCAATACACACTTCCCGGCTCTACCTGCGTCCCACACTTTGCACATTTCATTGCTTCATCAACCTCTCATGGATTCCACACAGTTATTCATCAACATTGCAATTGTCATCGGTCCGACTCCGCCCGGAACCGGTGTGATGGCGGATGCGATCGGCTCTACCTTTTCAAAATCAACATCACCGCAAAGTTTGTTGTTTTCATTTCTGTGGATTCCCACATCGATAACCACCGCACCTTCTTTGACATAGGAGTCATCGATAAACTTCGGTTTTCCGATCGCCACGATCAGAATATCCGCATTTTTACAGATTTCCTTTAAATTCTTGGTTCTGGAATGTGCGATCGTCACGGTTGCATTTTCTCTCAACATCAAAAGTGCCATCGGTTTTCCGACAATATTGCTTCGTCCGATCACCACACAATTTTTTCCTTCTATCTCAATATCCGAACGCTTCAAAAGCTGAATAATCCCCGCCGGTGTACAGGAGAGGAATCCCGGTTCTCCTATGGTCATTGCACCGACGCTCTGCGGATGGAAACCGTCTACATCTTTCTTTGGCGAGATTGCCTGGATAATGCGGTCTTCATTGATATGTTTCGGAACCGGAAGCTGTACTAAGATTCCTTTGACATCATCGCGGTTGTTTAATTCGTCGATAATTTTTAAGAGTTCCTCCTCAGTCGTTTCCTCCGGAAGTTCATAGGACACAGAACCGATTCCGATGTACTCGCACGCCTTTTTCTTATTATTTACATAGACCGAGGATGCAGGATCATTTCCTACCTGGATCACCGCAAGGCTGCCCTCGATTCCCTTTACCTTTAACTCTGCGACTTCTTCTTTTAACTCATTTTTAATTGCTGCTGAAATTGCTTTTCCGTCAATAATCTTTGCCATGATCTCCTCCTAGAATAATCCTGTGATTGTACCGTCTTTGTCTACATCAATACCGAATGCCGCCGGCTGTTTCGGCAGTCCCGGCATGGTCATGATTGAACCGTTGATTGCCACAACAAACTCTGCACCCGCAGAAACGTAAACCTCACGCACATTGACATCAAAATTGCTTGGTCGTCCCAGCTTTTTCGGATCGTCCGACAGGGAATACTGTGTCTTTGCCATACAGACCGGAAAATATGACATTCCCATATCCGTAATACGCTGTAATTCTCTCTTTGCCGCCGGGGAGTAGGTCACTCCGCTCGCACCGTAGATTTCTTTTGCAATGGTTTCTATTTTTTCCTCTAAGGACGCCTCGTCCGCATAAAGCGGTTTGTAATGGCTCTCTTTGTTTTCTAAGGTCTCCAACACTTTGTTTGCGAGGGCAACGCCGCCTTCTCCGCCTTTTTCCCACACTTCGGAAAGGGCGAATTCACAACCTCTCTCTTTACAGAAATTCTCGATAAAGGAAATCTCCGCCTCGGTGTCGCTGACAAAGGAATTGAGGGTTACCACAACCGGAACCTGATATTTTTGTAAGTTCTCGATATGTTTTTCCAAGTTTACGATTCCCGCTTTTAATGCCTCTAAGTTCTCTTCTCCCAAGTCCGCTTTTGCAACGCCGCCGTTATATTTTAACGCACGAACGGTCGCAACAAGCACGATCGCATCCGGTTTTAACCCTGCCTTGCGGCATTTGATATCTAAGAATTTCTCCGCACCCAGATCTGCACCGAAGCCTGCCTCTGTCACTACAATATCGGCTAATTTTAATGCCGCTTTTGTCGCACGGATACTGTTACATCCATGTGCAATGTTTGCGAAAGGTCCTCCGTGTACGATTGCCGGAGTATGCTCCAATGTCTGGATCAAGTTCGGCTTTAATGCGTCTTTCAACAATGCCGCCATTGCCCCGGTTGCTTTTAAATCCTGTGCTGTAACCGGTTTTCCGTCAAAACTGTACGCCACGATAATGTTGCCGAGACGGCGTTTTAAATCCTCCATATCATCTGCCAGACAAAGAACTGCCATAATCTCGGAGGCAACGGTGATCACAAAATGATCTTCTCTGACCATGCCATCCATCTTATTGCCCAATCCTACCACGACATTGCGGAGAACTCTGTCGTTCATATCAAGACATCTTTTCCAGATGATCTGTCTCGGATCGATTCCCAGCTCATTTCCCTGCTGGATATGATTATCAAGCAACGCTGCCAACAGATTGTTCGCAGAGGTGATTGCATGAAAATCACCTGTAAAATGCAGGTTTAAATCCTCCATCGGAACGACCTGTGCATAGCCGCCTCCCGCTGCACCGCCTTTGATACCGAAACACGGTCCTAAGGACGGCTCACGCAATGCAATGACTGCCTTTTTTCCCAGTTTTCCAAATGCCTGTCCGAGTCCTACGCTTGTGGTTGTCTTGCCCTCGCCTGCCGGTGTCGGATTGATTGCAGTCACCAATACCAATTTACCGTTCGGATTATTCTTTGTCCGCTCTAAAAGCTCATCGGAAAGTTTTGCTTTGTACTTTCCGTAAAGTTCCAGTTCGTCCGGTAAAATATCCAGGCTTTTTGCTACCTCTGTAATCGGTTCCATTAATGCTTCCTGTGCAATCTCGATATCGCTTTTCATGACGTTCCTCCATTTGTTTGATTTATATGATTTTTTAGTTTGTCTCTCTTAACTTTACAGATATTCTTCGGCATACTGTTCGAACTCTTCCGGTCCCATTAAGACTTTACGCGGTTTCGTTCCCTCTTCCGGCCCGACAACTCCCGCCTCCTCTAACTGGTCGATCAACCTTGCTGCCCGATTATATCCTATCTTCAAATATCTTTGCAAAATACTGATGGACGCTCTGTCCTTCTCAATCAAAAATCTTGCCGCATTCTCAAATAACGCATCTCTCTCGTTTGCTTCAAATGCCGCACCCTGACTGCTCTCTGCCGCCGAGGCGTGAATCTTATCCTCCACCTCCGCATTGTATGACACTTCCTGGTTATTGCTTGTTAAGAATTTCACAACTTCCTGTACTTCTTTATCGGAAACAAATGCTCCCTGCACTCGCAGCGGCTTCGTATAGCCCTGCGGGTAGAAAAGCATGTCCCCTTTTCCGAGTAATTTTTCTGCCCCGTTCATATCCAGAATCGTTCGTGAATCCACACCCGAGGTAACCGCAAACGCAACACGCGACGGCATGTTTGCCTTGATCAGTCCTGTGATGACATTCACGGACGGTCTTTGTGTCGCGATGATCAGATGGATGCCCGCTGCTCTTGCAAGCTGTGCCAGACGACAGATTGCATCCTCCACCTCGCCGGGTGCTACCATCATCAAATCCGCAAGCTCGTCCACAATAATCACAATCTGCGGCAATTTCTGCGGCTTGTTCTCATCCTCTATATCTTTAATACTCTCTACCTTCTGATTGTATCCTTTTAAATCACGCACATTGTAATCCGCAAACTTCTGGTACCGGTCTGTCATCTCGGATACTGCCCAGTGCAATGCTCCCGACGCCTTTTTCGGATCGGTGACAACCGGAATCATCAAATGCGGGATTCCGTTGTAGACGCTTAACTCTACTACTTTCGGATCAATCATGATCAGTTTGACGTCTTCCGGATCTGCCTTATATAAAATACTCATAATGATCGTATTGATACATACGGATTTACCCGAGCCGGTCGCTCCCGCGATCAACAAATGCGGCATTTTTGCAATGTCCGCCACGATGACCTTGCCCGCAATGTCTTTTCCTGCCGCAAACGCAATCTTGGATGTGCTTGCTTTAAACTCTGCCGACTCGATCAGATCCCGGAATGCCACGGTAACATTTTCTTTGTTCGGCACTTCGATTCCGACTGCCGCCTTGCCCGGTATCGGTGCTTCAATACGGATATCCGCCGCCGCAAGGTTCAGCTTGATGTCATCTGCCAGATTGACGATCTTGCTTACTTTGACACCCATCTTAGGCTGCAATTCGTATCTTGTTACACTCGGTCCGCAGCTTACATTCGTCACCGTCACATCGACGCCGAAATTCTTTAAGGTCTGCTGTAATTTATTTGCTGTCTCCTGCAAATGGCTTTTGGTGTCTCCCATCGCCTTTGGGTTTCCCTTCTTTAACAGAGTGACCGGAGGAAAGACATATTGTCTTTTGACCGGTGCCGGAGCATTCTGTATCTGCTCGCTGACTCCGCTTATCTCCTGCTCGATCTCGCTTTGCGACTGACGGGGATTTCTCGCTCTCTTTCCCGGTTCCGCTTCCTCGACCATTCCCTCTATCACAGGTTCTGCAACCGGTTCTTCTTTTGGAACGGTATGGACGGTTTCCCGTCTTGGTTCTTTCGCGGTATACGGTGTTTGTACCGGTTCTGCGAACGGTGGTTCTTCATAAGAAGTCAACACGATATGTTCCTGCTCCGCAACCGGCGGTGTCTGTAAAATCTCATCAATATTAATCTCACTCATCGCGTCCGTCATCGGCTGCTGCTGTGCTTTTTTTGCCGCACCCGCTTTTCTTTCCGCTTTTTTCTGCGGTTTGACGGAGGTGTCCATTGCAACGCCGACCGCTTTTTTATCCCGGCGTCTTATCTCACGCTGTTCTCTTTGTTCTTTTAAACGGGCATTCTCTTCTTTTGCCGCTGTATAGACCTTCTGGCTTCCTTTTTTCATGCCGAGAAAAGCGGAACGCTCGGTGATCAGTACCAGTGTCACGATCAAGCCTATGACATCTACCACATACGCACCTACCAGCCCGAATGCCTTGGTCAGAAGATTTCCTAAGAGTCCGCCGAAAAAGCCTCCGCCGCTGCGGTGTTCCCTTCCGTATTCAAACGCCTGCATTGCTCCGTTCTCTCCGCCTGTAACCGCCAGTTCGATAAACAGGCACATCAGCCACAAAAACAGGATTCCTGCAAACACCTTTATCCACGCAACCTTATTGCCCTTATTGGAAATTGCAAATGCTACCATAAGAAACAGGCAGATTGGAAATATGTACGATACCAGACCGAAGATTCCGAAAAAGACGGAACTTACACTGTTGCCCACCGGTCCTCCGATTTTTAAGTTACTTAAAAACAGCAAAATCGAACATGCCAGCACAATCCAAAGTGCAATTTCTTCCTGTTGGGAAATTGCACCTGTTGCCGCTGTTTTCTTTCGCGTTGTTTTTTTCTTTTTTGAAGCTGCCATAATTACCTCCGGCTTTTAAACTAAATAGAAATATCCTCCTACGGATAAAATTCCTATGATGAAACAGTAAACGGAAAAGATTGTGAATTTCTTGTTGCGCACAACGACCAGCATCGTCTTAATGCAGACATAACCCACGATTGCCGCTACTGCCGTTCCGATCATATAATACAAAAACTCTGTTCCTCCGACTGCCGCTGTCGAGACATCTTTGATC
>CAKRJK010000084.1 GCA_934351705.1 uncultured Lachnospiraceae bacterium | reverse complement strand
GTGCTGCATTGCAACTTCTACATAAACATTATCTTTTGTTCCCTCACAATAGATGACATCCGGGTATACGGCTTCTTTGCTCTTATTCAGGTAAGTAACAAATTCTTTGATACCGCCCGCATAATGGAAATCATGCTCTCTGACAGGATCTTCTCTTAAATCTCTTAAAATGATACGAAGTCCTTTTGTCAAAAAGGCTGTCTCACGAAGTCTTTGTTTTAAGGTGTCATAGTCATAAACCGTTTCCTCAAAGATATCCGCATCCGGATGGAAAGTTACTTTTGTTCCGTGCTTGTCTTCTTCGCAAGTTCCGATTACTTTTACCTCATCATCCGGTTTTCCTATATGATAACTCTGGAAATAAACTTTTCCCTCTTTATAAACTTCTACACACAGCTTTGTGGATAACGCATTTACTACGGAAGCTCCTACACCGTGAAGTCCGCCGGATACTTTGTATCCTCCGCCGCCGAATTTTCCTCCGGCATGTAATACAGTATACACAACTTCAAGAGCGGATTTTCCGGCTTTGTGGTTAATATCTACCGGTATTCCTCTTCCATCGTCCTCTACTGTAATGGAATTATCTTCATTAATCGTAACTTCTATTTTCTTACAGTATCCTGCTAATGCTTCATCTACTGCATTATCTACAATTTCGTAAACAAGATGATGCAATCCTCTTGCGGATGTACTTCCTATATACATTCCAGGTCTTTTACGGACAGCTTCTAATCCCTCTAAAATCTGGATCTGATCTGCTCCGTATTCTTGTGTTTGATTTTGTTCGTATTCAGCACTCATCTATTTCCTCCTGCTAACACTTTCAAAATGTTATAACTCTGTTTTTTCGGTTACAACACCTTCTACAACATTAAATATTTTATCTATTTTAAACCTGTTCTTGATAAATTCATCTAATCCCGTACAGGTTATGATCGTTTGTATATCATGAATACTGTTCAATAAATAATTTTGTCGGTTGCTATCCAATTCTGAAAGCACATCATCCAATAGCAAAACCGGCGTATCACCGATACTTTTTTTGACCAGTTCTATCTCCGCAAGTTTTAGTGAGAGAGCACTTGTCCTCTGTTGTCCCTGTGAACCGTATTTTCTGATATCAATATCCGAAACGGAAAAAAGCATATCGTCTCTGTGAGGTCCTACGGATGTCTGACAATATCTTAAATCTCTCTCTTTTGCACGATTGAGTTCATCTTGAAAAAAAGCATCGTCTATATTTGGTTCATATTTTAAAATCAGTTCTTCTTTCTCGCCCGAAATCTGCTTATGTATCTCATATACAATTTCATTTAGTTCATCAATAAATGTTTTTCTTCTCTTAATGATCCTTTTTCCGTAATCAAGAAGCTGTTCATCCCAGATTGGAAGTGTTTCTTTTAGATCAGGACGATAAACCATATCTTTTAACAGCTTGTTTCTCTGATTCAAAATCTTGTTATATTTTGCTAAATCAGACAGATAAATCTTATCTAACTGACAAAGTTCGGAATCTAAAAATCTTCTTCTCTCGGAAGGTCCGTTTTTGATAATGTTGAGGTCTTCGGGAGAAAAGAACACAATGTTGAGAATACCAAACAGCTCGCTTGCCTTTTTGAGCGGTACTTTATTAACCGCAATTCCCTTTGTCTTGTTCTTTTTCATATGAACATCGATCTGATAATCCATATCATTTTTGTGGACAACTGTCTTGATATGGGATTCTTCCTCGCCGAACCGAATCATCTCTTTGTCTTTGCTGCCTTTATGTGAGCGGGTTGTTCCGCTTACACAGATAGCCTCCAGTATATTTGTCTTTCCCTGAGCATTGTCGCCATATAAAATATTTGTTCCGTAATCAAAATCCAAATCCAGATTCTCATAATTACGAAAATGATCTAATTCTATTGATTTGATAATCATGCTTCTACCCGAAATGATTCTCCTTCAAAACTTACTTCATCGCCCGGATAAAGTTTTTTTCCTCTCTGTGTGGTGACTTCTCCGTTCACCGCTACCAGCCCGTCTTGAATGACAAACTTGGCATCCACGCCGGAATCCACCAGACCGGCAAGTTTTAATGCCTGTCCCAGTTTGATAAAATCATCTTTTATTTTAATTGTTTCCATGAAAAAACCTCAATTTACTAATTTGCAGCATTATTAAAATTAACCGGTAAAATCAAATAGATAAATTTGTCATTATCATCTCTGATAAAACAAGGTGCTTTTGGATTTACCATATAAAGAGTAACCTCTTCCTCATCAATTACGCGAAGTGCGTCAATAAAGAACTTCGGATTGAAGCCAATGAGAATGTCTTTTCCCTCTTTTTCGATATCAATGTCTTCATTCATAGAACCGATAAAGGAATTAATCTTTAATTCCATATTGTTGTCTGTGACATTCATGATGATTGGTTTTTTATCTCCTTCTTTTACAAGAAGTGTTGCTCTATCGATACAATTTAATAATTCTTTTTTGTTGATCTTAATCTTTGTCTCGTAGTCGGAGGATAACATCTGCTCGATTCTGAAATATTCTCCTTCGATCAATCTGGATACTACGGTTGTACTTTCAAATTCAAATACGATATGATTATCGGATAAGAAAATATTAACTGTTTCTTCTGCTGTTCCAGGAATAATCTTATTGACTTCCTGTAACGTTTTACCTGGAACAACGACTTTTTTATCTTCATAATGATCCTTCAACTGGATATTGCGGATAGAAATACGATGTCCGTCCAGAGAAACCACTTTTAACTGGTTTTCTTTTATCTCAAATAATTCACCTGTCATCAATTTGTTATTGTCATTGTCTGAAATGGAAAAGATCGTCTGTCTGATGACTTCCTTTAAGGTAAACTGTGACATCGTAATCGGTTCATTTTTTTCAATATAAGGAATATAAGAGAAATCTTCTCCTGATTTTCCGATGATATTGAATTTTGCTTTTTCACAAGTAATGGTTGTCTTAAAAGAATCATCTGTTTCAATCACTACATCACTATCCGGAAGTTTACGCACGATTTCGGAGAATATTTTTGCATCCAAAGCAATGATTCCTCTTTCTTCAATCGTACCTTCTATAATAGTTTTAATACCGAGTTCCATGTCATTTGCCATCAATTTGATTTCATCAGAAGAAGCATCGATTAAGATACATTCTAAGATTGCCATTGTAGTTCTGGTTGGAACTGCTTTTGAAACAATATTAACCCCATGTAATAAATTCGTTTTAGAACAAATTAACTTCATTTGTGAATAACTCCCTTCTGCACATAAAATAAATAATATAATTAATAATTAAAAGCATTATTCTTAGTGTCTGTTAATAAGTGAATAACCTCTGTAACCTTTTAAAATCAAGACTTTCAGAAAAAGGATAAATATGTGAAAACCTTGTCCGTTTTCTATGGATAAAATGTGAATAACTTAGTTTGGATTAATCTTTTTCTTGATGGTTTCAATCTGTTCTCTGAGTTGTTCACTGGTTTTGCACTCTTCTGTAATCTTATTGATTCCGTGGATAATTGTGGAATGATCTCGTCCACCTAACAGAGAACCGATATAATCCTGTGAAGAGTTTGTCATATTTTTACAAAGGTACATTGCAATCTGTCGTGGCTTTGCAATGTCGCTGCTTCTGCTTTTTGATACAATCTGATTCAGGGTAATTCCGTAATGTTCACATACTACATCAATAATAAGCTGCGGTGTGATCTCTTTTGGTTTATCAGGTGAAATGATATTCTGTAATTCCTTTACGGCAACTTCCATTGTGATTTCTTTGTGTTCCAGGTTGGAATATGCCAGCAGTTTGTTGAGAGCACCTTCTAATTCACGGATATTAGATTTTACGTTGGTTGCGATATAATCTAATATTTCATCGTTCAATTCAAAATTCTCCATGTCTTTTTTGCGACGCAGAATTGCCATTCTTGTCTCATAATCAGGAGAACCGATATCGGTAATAAGTCCCCATTCAAAACGGGAACGGATTCTTTCTTCTAATGTTTCCATATCTTTCGGCGGTTTATCGGAAGATATGATAATGGCTTTTCCGGCCATATGTAATTCATTGAAGGTATGGAAAAATTCTTCCTGTGTACTTTCTTTTCCTATAATAAACTGAATATCGTCGATCAAAAGAACGTCTACGTTATTACGGTATTTTTCACGAAACTTTGTAATAGAAGAATTATTACGGTTACGGATACCGTCAATGACTTCATTTGTGAATGTTTCGGAAGAAACATAGATGACGTTCATCTCAGGATTGTTCGTCTTGATAAAATGTGCAATGGAATGCATCAAGTGAGTCTTTCCAAGACCAACTCCTCCATATAAGAAAAGAGGATTATATATTTCGCCCGGAGATTCCGCAACTGCAAGGGAAGCAGAATAAGCAAACCGGTTATTGTTTCCTACGACAAAAGTATCAAATGTGTAATTAGGGTTTAATCCAAAGTTTTGTGTGGATTCCTCGATTGCTCCGATACTTTTTGCTTTGTAAGGTTTTAACTTTTTGGTCTGTTCCGGTGAGATAAATTCAATGTCATACTCAACCCCGGTAATCTCTGCAACTGCAACTCTGATAGGAAGTAAATATTTCTTGGTGATATAGCTCAGACCGATCTGCTCATCGGGAACTAAGATATATAATTTATTTCCGTCAACAGAAAAGACAGACAATGGTTTTAACCATGCATTGAATGAAATATCTGAAATTTCATGTTCTGTTTTTACTGTCTGTAAAATTTCTTCCCATTTTTCTATAATTTGTTCCATTTAAAATCTCCATAAGTTTCTATAATTAAGAAGTGATTTTTATGATAGACATAGAAATCCATACTTACTATCTATAATAAACTATATTAAGCAAATAATCAATGAAAAAAATATCAACATAGAGGGGATAAGGCTAATGTGAATAAGTCCTCTCTATGCGTCTTTAAACAAATCAAGGCTTTAGGAAAAACAGTAAATCATAAAAAAATATTTATAAACATTTTATCCTGCCATTATCCACATCTTATAAACCGGATTATCCACATTTTGAAATTACTAGATATAGTTGAAAAGAGTTTCTTCCTTATATATATAGTAGGTAAAAAATGTAATTATAAAAAAATCGCAGAATAGCTTGACTTAAAAGACATTTTTGTTATAATTGAAATGATGTTTTTTAACATAGAGGAGGTGGAATATCTATGAAGATGACTTATCAACCAAAAAAGAGACAAAGATCTAAAGTTCACGGTTTTAGAAAAAGAATGAGCACAGCAGGCGGAAGAAAAGTATTGGCTGCAAGAAGATTAAAAGGAAGAAAGAAATTATCAGCATAAGGCCACGCTTCGTGGTCTTTCTTCTTATTTTAACAGTATTGAGGAAAAGACGATGGAATTTTCGGAATCGTTAAAAAAAAATAGGGATTTCCAGAATGTATATAAAAAAGGAAAATCTTATGCAAATAAGTATCTGGTCATGTACGTTCTGGAAAATGAATCTAAAAAGAATCGTATAGGAATATCAGTTAGCAAAAAAGTAGGAAATAGTGTTATAAGACATCATCTAACAAGATTAATAAGAGAAAGTTACAGATTACATGAAGACGTGTTCCATAGTGGTTTGGACATTGTAATCATCGCAAGATCATCAGCAAGAGAGATTGGGTTCCATGAGGTGGAAAGTGCCTTGCTGCATCTTGGAGGTCTTCACAAGATAACAAAAAACAATTAAAAGAAGATGGAATCATTTTGAAAAAAATTTTAATTAGTCTAATTAAATTTTATAGAAAATATTTATCTCCGTTAAAGAGAACAAAATGTCCTTATTATCCTACGTGTTCTACTTATGGATTACAGGCGATTGAGAAGCATGGGGCAATCAAAGGTGGGGCTTTAACGGTATGGAGAATATTAAGATGTAATCCTTTTTCAAAAGGTGGATATGATCCTGTTCCATAATGAGGAGGTTTTTCATGGATATTATTTTGACACAATATTCAGGTAAAATACTTGGACCAATCGCTAAGTTTTTAGGTTGGATCATGAATGGTATTTATACTATTCTGAATAAGATTGGAATCAATAATATTGGTCTTACCATTATTATACTGACAATGCTTATTTATTTTTGTATGCTTCCGCTGACAATCAAACAGCAGAAATTCTCAAAATTGTCACAGAAGATGCAGCCGGAACTTCAGGCTATTCAGAAAAAATATAAAAATAAGACAGATGCGGCTTCCAAACAGAAAATGGGAGAGGAAACACAGGCTGTTTATCAGAAATACGGTGTTTCTCCTTCAGGAAGTTGTTTGCAGTTACTCATTACATTCCCGATTTTGTTAGCTTTGTATCAGGTTATCCTGAATGTACCTGCTTATGTAAAAGGTGTAAAAGGTGTTTTGACAGAG
>CAKRJK010000083.1 GCA_934351705.1 uncultured Lachnospiraceae bacterium | reverse complement strand
GAAATAAGGTCTGTGACGATTCAGATATGTCACAGACCTTTTGTTATGATCAAAACACTTTGCACATGGATTGATATACAGCTTTTCATTAACGGAAGAAACGGAAAACGCCGATTACCTCTCCGAGAATCTGGCAGTTAGGAACGATGATTGGTTCCATAGTATCATTCTCAGGCTGCAAACGAATGTGGTCAGCTTCTTTATAAAAGGTCTTGACTGTTGCCGAGTCCTCTACCAGTGCAACCACCATATCACCGTTACGGGCAGTATTCTTCTGTTCGATCAACACATAATCACCGTCAAAAATACCGGCATTGATCATACTCTCTCCGTGAACATGCAGTAAAAAGGTTTCTGCATTTGGAAGCAGTTCAGTTGGAATCGGAAAATAATTCTCCACATTCTCAACAGCCAGAATCGGTTCTCCGGCGGCAACACGGCCAATCATAGGTACGTTGACCACCTCACGTCTTGTCAGGTTGAACGTATCGTCTATAATCTCAATCGCTCTCGGCTTGGTCGGATCTCTTCGGATGTAACCGTTCTTTTCCAATGTTTCCAGATGGGAATGAACGGAAGAGGTTGATTTGAGATTTACGGCGGCACAGATTTCGCGCACTGCAGGTGGGTAACCTTTATGTAAAATCTCCTGTTTGATATATTCTAAAATCTCACGTTGTTTATCGGTAATCTTACCGTATGCCATAATAAAACCTCCCAGATTATTTTTCCCCATTGTAACACAGAAGAACAAAAAAAGCAAACAAACATTCCGAAAATTTGTTCGAAAAAGATGTTGACAAACAGCTGTTCGGTGCGTATAATAAAGAAAAAGAACAATTGTTCGCAACGTACGTTTGTGCATAACGAAGGAGGCTGTGAGATGAGACACGGAGATTATCAAAGAACGAATACCAAAAACAGAACATATAAAGGAAGAAACAAACACAATGCCGGGATAAGAACCGTGAATCAGAGAGTAGTACTGACAGCAATCACAGTCATGGTATTGTTAGGCGGAGTATTGCTGGGAAGTTCTTTCATAGGAAGCAGAACATCCCAGGCATCCGATGAGACACAGGGATACAAGTGTTATACAAGTATCAGAGTAGAAGAGGGCGACTCTCTCTGGAAAATTGCGGACCGGTATATGGGAGATATGTATGAGAGCAGACAATCCTTTATAGAGGAAGTGATTGCGTTGAATCATATCGGAGAAGACGAGATTCATGCGGGGGAATATCTCGTAGTACCTTATTATGAGACAGAGAATTTGTAGACAGAACCCCACAGGGCAAATTGAGTCAAAGGCAGTTGAAGTTTTGAAACGGAATGTGCTATAATACAATTTAGGAGAGAAGAAGTATGTTTCGTTTTTTATATGTAATTTTTATGAATATTTTCAGAGCGCCGTATGTGATACCGCGTATGCGTTATATGGCAAAGCACCCGGAGAAATACACGGAAGAGCAACGCTACCGGATGGTGACCTATATGGTGAGCCTTGTAAAGAAATCAGCGCATATCACCACAGAGGCATTTGGTGTGGAGAACCTTCCGAAAGAGGGAGGATATGTGATGTATCCGAATCATCAGGGCAAGTATGATGCATTAGGAATTATCATTACACATGAGAAGCCGTGCAGTCTGGTGATGGACAAAAATAAGTCCAACGGTATTCTGGTGAAGGAGATTGTAGATCTGCTCGGTGGAAAACGAATGGATATCCGGGATGTCCGCCAGGCGATGAAGATTATTATCGAAGTGTCCAAAGAGGCAGAAGAGGGCAGACGTTTCATCCTGTTTCCGGAGGGCGGTTATGACCATAATCGCAATAATGTAAAAGAGTTCAAGGCAGGCAGTTTCAAATCTGCAATGAAAGCAAAGGTGCCGATCGTACCGGTTGCATTGATCGATTCGTATAAACCGTTTAACAGTCTGTCTGTAAAGAAAGTAAAGACACAGGTTCATTATTTAGAACCGATTTCATATGATGAGTATAAAGATATGAAGACGCAGGAGGTTGCTGCTTTGGTAAAGGGTAGAATCGAGAGTGTCATCAAAGAACAGCTTCAAGAAAAATAGAATCCGTCGATTGACGGATTCTTAGTCTTTTCTGAGGTGAACATATTTTGCAGCCTTTCTCCGGCGTTCGTCCTCTAATGCAGCATAATGTTTTTTCGTTGTGTTGACATCCTTGTGACCGAGAACATCTGCGACAAGATAGATGTCTCCGGTTTCGCGGTAAAGATTTGTTCCATAGGTGCTGCGCAGTTTATGCGGGGTAATGTTTTTTAAATTGGTTACCAGTTTTGAATATTTTTTTACCAGATTCTCCACCGAGCGGACAGATAAGCGTTTGTTCTGTAAGGAAAGAAATAACGCGTTGGTGTGTCCCTCGCAGGCAGCTATCTGCTCACGTAATTCCATATAATCGGAAAGAGCATCACGTACCTCATCTCCAAAGTATACAATCACTTCCTGACCGCCTTTGCGGTGAATCTTAATACCGTTATTTTTAAAATCCACATCATTTATATCAAGACCGACACATTCCGATACGCGGATTCCCGTTCCGAGCATTAAAGTGAGTATGGCAAGGTCACGCACTTTTGTCTTTTCGTGATATGCCTGCTGGCGCTTTGTCAGTTTCTCCCCGGATTCTACTTCATCCAGTAAAATAGCAACTTCGTCTACGTCCAGACGCACAATATTTTTTTCGTGCAGTTTTGGGATTTTAACGATAGAAGCAGGATTTTTTTCAATGAGTTCGTTGCGGTAAAAATAATTATAAAAACTCTTTAAAGAGGAGAGTTTTCGCTTCAGGCTGCTCTCGTCGTTAAAGTGTTCCACACCGTCTTTCACATAATATTTTAAATAATTCAAATATTCCTCAATATCCATAGGAGTGATTTTGTCTAACATTTCTACCGGAAAATCATGGATTTCCATTTTTGCGTAGATTGGGTTTGTCTCATGGATATAATCAAAAAAGATTCCTAGATCATAGGCGTAAGCGATCCGAGTTCTTGAGGCGGTTGTAGACTCGATGCCGATAAAAAACTGCTTGCAAAAGAGCGGGAGATTTTCTAACAATTCCCGCAGATGTAATTGATTCTGTTTATTGACTTTTTCGTGGTATGCTCGTTCTTTCATGAGAGTCCTCCTTTGTCGGCCAGCCGGGAATATCACCGTTTACAATGGCATGAAACATACGGTCTTTTGCACCGGGATGGTCAAGATTGAGCTGACGCAAAAGATTTTTTGCATATTCTCTTTTGGTTGCCCCGTCAGCAGGACATGGATTTTTACAGATCGGCAGATCATATTTGTTTTTAAAGCCGATGACATCCACTTCCGGCACATACATGATGGGACGGATGACGGTCAAATCCATTCGGTCAAGATAGGTTTTGGGAGAAAAAGAGTAAAAACGTCCCTCAAATATCAGTGATAAGAGCATGGTTTCTATGATGTCATCCCGATGATGCGCATACGCCACTTTGTTGCAGCCAAGCTCTTTGATGGCATTGTTCAATGCACCCTTTCGCATTTTTGCACATAGGGAGCAGGGATTGCTCTCCTTGCGTGCATCAAAAATAATCGGTGCGATGTCGGTTTTTACAATGTGATAAGGAACGTCAAGCTCTTTACACAGAGCGGTGATCGGAGTCAGGTCGAATCCTTCAAATCCCAAATCGACCGTAATGGCAATTAAGTCAAAATGCCGGGGATAAAAACGCTGTAAGCCTTTTAGGGCATACAGTAATGTCAGGCTGTCCTTTCCGCCGGAGATACCGATGGCAATTTTATCACCCTGTTCGATCATTTGATAGTCGTCGACTGCCTTTCGGGTATAGCTTAGCAGTTGTTGTAATTTCATACGTTTCCTCCTGAAAAATCTAGTGACATTATACTACAAATTCAGTATAATTGCTATGAAAAGTAGAAACGGGTTTTTAGATCATTTAAAGCCGGTCAGGAGGAGAAAAGATAAGATGAGATTTTTGATTCAATGTGTGGACAGTGCCAAAGTGACGGTAGAGGACAATATGACAGGCTCCATTAACAAAGGATATTTAGTGTTGATCGGAATCAGTCAGGAGGATACAAAAGAGATTGCGGATAAAATGATAAAGAAGATGTTAGGGCTTCGTATTTTTGAAGATGAAAACGGCAAAACCAATCTGTCATTGTCGGATGTGGAGGGAAGCCTTTTGCTGGTATCACAGTTTACATTGTATGCGGACTGCAAAAAAGGAAACCGTCCATCCTTTATCAAAGCCGGAAAACCGGAACTTGCAAATGAGCTTTACGAATATATTATCGCTAAGACAAAAGAAAGTGTTCCTACGGTTGAGACCGGAATCTTTGGTGCGGATATGAAGGTTTCCTTAGTCAATAACGGACCGTTTACCGTTATGCTTGATTCAAACGAATTGTTTTAGTGTTCATAAACCTGATAATGGTTGTCTTTGAGTAATTGTATTGCGTTTTGCAAAGAGGATTCCTCGTAAAATTCGATTTGCAGAGCGCCTTCTTCAAATTCACGATTGTGAAGAATTCCAATATTTTTGATATTGATATTGTGGCTTGCCATAATGGTTGCAATGGTGGCGATTGCACCCGTTTCATCTCTTAAATCGCAGTAAACGACATAAGATTTTTTGAGCGGACCGTTTGCCGGCATATTAATGGAATCCCGATAATCCTTTGCACGTTCAAAAAAGGAAAAAATTTCATCCTTGTTACAGTCCGAAATCGTCTTACGGATATTTCCCAGTGAGGAGCAATAGCTGTCCAGCAGATTTAAAATCTGTGTTTTGTTCGATAAACAGATTTGCTGCCACATGACAGGGGAGGAGGATGCAATTCTTGTAATATCCTTAAATCCTCCAGCAGCGATGGTGCGCATTGTTTCGTCTTCGTCATCCAGATCTTTTACCAGATTTACCAGACTTGCCGCAATGATATGCGGAAGATGGCTGATGGAAGCGGTGGCATAATCATGTTTGCGGTAATCCATAATAAGAGGAACCGAGCCCATAGACCGAACGAGGTTTTCAAACTCCGCAACTTTCTCCTTCGGAGCGGTGGCGCTTGGCGTAATCACATAGTAAGCATTCTCAAGGAGCAGATCATTGGCATTGGAAAATCCGGTTTTCTCGGAACCGCACATAGGATGTCCGCCGATAAAATGCTCTTCCATGCCAAGAGAAATGACAGCCTCATGAATGTCAGACTTGACGCTTCCGACATCGGTAATAATGCAGGAAGGGGAGATGAAAGGTTTTAATTGTTCTAAGTATTCAATATTTTTTTGCACCGGTGTGCAGAGAAAGATGTAATCACAATCTGAAAAATCGGCAAGAGAAAGCAAGGTATCATTTGCAAGGATACCTGCCTGATATGCCTCTGTAATTGTTTCCAAATGACCGGCTGTTGCGATTATGGTTACGTCCGGATACAATTTTTTGATCGTCTGTGCGATAGAGCCGCCAATCAGACCGAGTCCGATAAAACCGATTTTATCAAATGACATTACAGTGTCCTCCCTGATAGAGCAATGTATGGTTTCAGATTTCTCATAACAGAGTCAAACTGCTCAAAGTTTAAGGACTGAGGTCCGTCGGAAAGTGCGTGGGCAGGATCGTTATGAACCTCGATCATCAATCCGTCCGCACCGCAGGCAATCGCAGCTTTAGCAAGAGGCTCCACGTAAGCACGGACACCGGTTGCGTGGCTTGGATCCACGATGACTGGAAGGTGTGTCTTTTCTTTTAATACGCACACGGCACTTAAATCCAAAGTGTTTCTGGTTGCGGTTTCAAAGGTACGGATACCGCGTTCGCAGAGAGCCACTTTTGAATTTCCGGCAGCCATGATGTATTCGGCGGCATTCAGCCATTCATCTATGGTTGCGGCGAGACCTCTCTTTAACAGAACCGGCATGCCTGTTTTGCCGACCTCTTTTAAAAGTTCAAAGTTCTGCATATTTCTTGCACCGACCTGAAGCATGGAAACATACTTCTCGGCGGATTCCACGGCGTGGGCACTTGTTACTTCACAGATGGTTGCGAGTCCGGTTTCTTTTGCGGCAGTCTGCATATACTTTAAGCCTTCCACCTCAAGCCCCTGGAAAGAGTAAGGGGAAGTACGCGGTTTGTATGCACCGCCTCTTAAAATGGTGGCACCAGATTTTTTGACCGCATGGGCGATGGATAAAAGCTGTTCCTCTGTCTCTACGGCACAAGGACCGGACATGATCGCAATATTGTTTGGTCCGATGACGGAATTTCCAACGGTAAAGGACATCGGTTCCGGATGAAATTTGCGGTTGGACAGTTTATAGCTTTCTGTGATAGGAACAATTTTTTCTACCATAGGATCGTTGTTGATCGCCGAGGTATCCAGTTTGGATTTATCGCCGACAACACCGA
>CAKRJK010000082.1 GCA_934351705.1 uncultured Lachnospiraceae bacterium | reverse complement strand
AGCTGGGACATTACAGACAGAAAGCAGATGGAGGATGAGGTGCGTTTGCAGACGGAGAGAAACCGGCTGTTAGAGGAACTGACAAACGAGATCGCTCTGGATTATGATGTCAATAACGAATGTTTTCGGATCAACGATTACACGCGTGACAAATATTGCTTTCACCGCAATGACCTTCCGAGGGAAGAATACATACAGCTTGTTCATAAGGAGGATTGGAACAGGTTCAATCAGTCTTTGAAAAGAGCACTTTCACAGGCGATGGACGGTGTAATCGAATGCCGCCTGTTCTTAAGAGAAAAAGGGCAGCAGCCGTATTACCGCTGGTATCGTGTGGCTTACCGCAGTATCATGGGTAATACCGGAGACATTATCCGCATTATCGGACGTATGTACAATATTGACAAAGAAAAACGTATCCGGAATCAGTTACAGGAAAAGGCGAGAAGAGATCCGATGACTGGACTTTTGAATAAACAGGCTTTGCAGGAGGAAGTCGAAGAGTTCCTGCATGAGAAAAAGCCGGGCATTCACGCATTTATGGTCATTGATATTGACAATTTTAAGAAGATTAACGACACCTTCGGGCATGTGTTCGGAGATACAATTATCAAGGAGGTATCCGAGAAAATATCAGAGCAGTTCCGAAGACTTGACATTATCGGTCGTGTGGGTGGTGACGAATTTGTAGTCTGCATGAAGTACGCAACGATAGAGCATGCCAAAGAGAAAGCGAGAAGCCTTTGTGAGTCGGTAAAGAAGAAATACGGCGGCAACAAGGAAGAACGGACTGTGACCTGCAGTGTGGGAATCGTATTTTTCGGGGAAGAAGAGCCGGTTGATTATGAGACGCTTTTTTCAAGAGCGGATATGGCGATGTATCAGGCGAAGATGAGCGGTAAGAACAGTTATCAGATTGCAGATAAACACAGTACCCTCAGGGAAGTTCTGGCACAAAAGGCAGAGCAGGAAGAACAGGAGTTAAGGGACCAGAAGTTTGACAAAGAATTTTTGGAGCGGGCATTTGAGTTGCTGACAAAGGCAAAAGATATTGACAGTTCCATCAACCTCTTACTTGAGCGGATCGGACGGCGTTTCGATTTGAACATGGTTATGATCTTAGAAAATAAAAATATGCAGGAAGAAGATCGAGTGATGACCAACTGCTGGATGAGCGATCCGAAATATCTCAAGATCGATGTCTGCACGCAAAAATTGCATTTGTGGCAGGAGCATCCGAAAACCGACAGGCTTTTGATCGCAAATTGCAGCCAGAAGGGAATCTCAAAAGAAGATAAGCAGATTTTCAGGGAAATCCATGCAAAGGCATACGCACAGTTTTTGTTCGGAAAGCAGGAGAAGCCGGAGGGCAGTATTATTTTCTGTGACTGCGAGCAGGCGAGAGAGTGGAGTGCGTTTGAGGAGCAGACCTTAAGCGAAGTCGTCAGAATGATGGCGGTGTTTGTGGCAATCCGCAGACAGCGGGAACAGGCAGACTATGAGATTCAGTATTTGCAGGAGCAGGACCCTTTGACGGGACTTTACAATCTGAGTACGTTCAAGCGGAAAGTGGCGCAGGTTCTGCGGATGGCGGGACGAAATGAGATTTATGCGATGGTTTGTCTGGACATCAGCGGATTTTCTTATATCAATGAGAATTTCGGACACAGCGAGGGTGACCTGCTGTTGGAAGAGATGGCAAACTACATTATGAATGAACCGTATGTACTGCTTGCATGCAGACGTTATGCGGACTTATTTTTAATCCTCACAAGGACAGAATCAAAGGAGCAGTGTGTCCAGAAATTATTAGAGGCAAACCAGGTTTTAAATGAGTACATCAAGCAGAAGTATCCAAGCGGCAATATTTATGAGAATACCGGAGTATATTTCTGGGAGAATGATTCTTATGATATAGAAGAACTGATCGAGAATGCCAATCTTGCGAGAAAGGAAACCAAAAAGGAGCAGGAATTCTGTTTAAGGGTTTATTCCAATTCCATCAAAGAGGAAAAGGACAAAGAGCGTCTGATCGCATCCGGTTTTTATACAGCATTGAACAACGAAGAGTTTGAGATTTATTTACAGCCGAAGTTTTTGCTCAATGAGAGAACCATCTACGGAGCGGAGGCACTGGCAAGATGGAAACGCTTAGACGGACGTTATCATAATCCGAATGAGTTTATTCCGGTACTGGAGAAATTCGGCTATATCAACGATCTGGATTTTTATGTGTTTGAGCAGACAGTAAAATGTCTGGATAAATGGAATCGCGACGGTAAGGAGCGGATGGTTTTGTCCTCGAATTTTTCGGGCAAGCATTTTGGGGATATGCAGGGAGATTTTGTGAAAAAGGTATGCGAGATTGCAGACAAATACAATGTGGAACACTCCCAGCTTGAAATCGAGATTACCGAGAGCGTGGCAGTACGCGAACTGGAGCGTTTGCAGGAGACGTTAATTGAATTGAGGGAGAAGGGATTCCGAATCGCCATTGATGATTTCGGCACGGGATATTCTTCTTTGAATGTGTTATTTGATGTGGCTGCGGATGTAGTCAAGATTGATAAAAGTTTCTTAAACATGGATATGTTTGAAAAGAAAAAACAACTGATCATGCACATCGGCGAGATGGTAAATCTTGCCGGAGAAGAAATTATTTTTGAGGGAGTCGAGGAGGAGGAACAGATTGAGTTCCTAAAAGAATGCGGTTATAAGTTCGGTCAGGGCTTCATTTTTGACGAGCCGCTCAATGTTCTTGATTTTGAACAAAAATATCTGTATTAATTTGAGGGAAAAGTATTGATTTTTTGACGGTTTTTCTTTATATTACTATATTAGGAGACATTGTGAAAACATTGTCAAGAAATTGATTCTTTTTATAATATCATTATGATATTAACCAGTACACACTGGTACAAAAAAACTAGGAGGAAAAAGTATCATGAAACGATCAATGAAAACTATGGATGGTAACCATGCAGCAGCTCATGCTTCCTATGCATACACAGACGTTGCAGCTATCTATCCGATTACTCCATCATCCGTTATGGCAGAAGCTACAGATGAATGGGCAACTCAGGGAAGAAAGAACATCTTCGGACGTCCTGTACAGGTTACAGAGATGCAGTCTGAGGCAGGTGCAGCAGGTACCGTACACGGTTCTTTAACAGCAGGTGCTTTGACAACTACATACACAGCATCTCAGGGATTATTACTTATGATTCCAAACCTTTACAAAATCGCAGGTGAAGGTCTTCCGGGTGTATTCAACGTATCCGCACGTTGTGTAGCAACACATGCTTTAAATATCTTTGGTGATCACTCTGATGTTTACGCTTGTCGTCAGACAGGTGTGGCTATGCTCTGTGAATCATCCGTACAGGAAGTAATGGATTTAACTCCGGTTGCTCACTGTGCAGCATTAGAAGGAAAACTTCCGTTCATCAACTTCTTTGACGGATTCAGAACATCCCACGAGATCCAGAAAATCGAGACATGGGATTACGAAGATTTAAAAGACATGGTAGACATGAATGCGATTGATGAGTTCCGTAAGAACGCATTAAATCCAAATCACCCACGTCAGGACGGTTCCGCACAGAACCCGGATATCTTCTTCCAGACAAGAGAGTCATGTAACTCTACTTACGATGCAATGCCTGCAATCGTTCAGAAATACATGGACAAAGTAAACGAGAAGATCGGTACAGATTATAAATTATTCAACTACTACGGTGCAGCAGATGCAGACAGAGTTATCATCGCTATGGGTTCTATCTGCGAGACAATCGACGAGACCATTGATTACTTAATGGCAAGAGGCGAGAAAGTCGGCGTTGTAAAAGTTCGTCTTTACAGACCGTTCTGCAAAGAGGCTTTGATCGAGGCAATTCCTGATACCGTTAAGACAATCGCAGTATTAGACAGAACAAAAGAGCCTGGTTCTCTCGGCGAGCCGTTATACTTAGACGTAGTTGCAGCATTAAAAGGCAGCAAATTCGACGCAGTTAAGATTACAAGCGGACGTTACGGATTAGGTTCCAAAGATACAACTCCTGGACAGGTTATCGCTGTATACAACAATACAGACAAAGAGAGATTCACAATCGGTATCTATGATGATGTTACAAACCTTTCTCTTGAAGTAACAGAGGATCCTGTAACAACTCCGGAAGGAACCATCAACTGTAAATTCTGGGGACTTGGTGCTGACGGTACTGTTGGTGCGAACAAGAACTCCATCAAGATCATCGGTGATAACACAGATATGTACGCTCAGGCATACTTTGATTATGATTCAAAGAAATCCGGCGGTGTTACAATGTCTCACTTACGTTTCGGTAAGAAAGCAATCAAGTCTACTTACTTGATCAAACAGGCAAACTTCGTAGCATGCCATAACCCATCTTACGTTCGTAAGTACAACATGGTTCAGGAATTAGTACCGGGCGGAACATTCTTATTGAACTGTTCATGGTCACCGGAAGAGTTAGAGAAGCACTTACCGGGACAGGTTAAGAGATACATTGCAGAGAACGATATCAAATTCTACACCATCGACGGTATCAAGATTGGTAAAGAGATCGGACTTGGCGGACGTATCAATACTGTACTTCAGTCTGCATTCTTCAAATTAGCAGAGATCATTCCTGAAGCAACAGCAATCGAATTGATGAAAGCAGCAGCAAAAGCTACTTACGGCAAAAAAGGTGATAAGATCGTACAGATGAACTACGACGCAATCGATGCCGGTGCAACAGGCGTTGTAAAAATCGACGTACCTGCAAGCTGGAAAGATGCAAAAGACGAGAGCTTTGCAAAAGTTGCAACAGGCGATCGTAAAGACGTTGTAGATTTCGTTAATAATATCCAGATTCCTGTAAACGCTCAGGAAGGTAACAAGATTCCTGTTTCTGTTGTAAAAGCATACGAGCATGGTCAGACTCCATCCGGTGCAGCAGCATTTGAGAAACGTGGTATCGCAGTAGACGTACCTGTATGGCATTCAGAGAATTGTATCGAGTGTAACATCTGTTCTTATGTATGTCCTCACGCAGTTATCCGTCCTGTTGCAATGACAGAGGAAGAAGCTGCTAAGGCTCCGGAAGGAATGCAGATCAAAGATATGAACGGAATGCCTGGATACAAATTTGCAATCACTGTATCAGCACTTGACTGTACAGGATGTGGTTCTTGTGTAAATGTATGTCCTGCTAAGGAGAAAGCAATTACAATGGAGAACTGCGAAGCAAACGTAGACGAGCAGAAATACTTCGATTTCGGTGTTGCAGAAGTAGCAAAGAAACCGGAAGTTGTAGAGAAATTCAAAGAGACAACCGTAAAAGGTTCTCAGTTCAAACAGCCATTGCTTGAGTTCTCAGGAGCTTGTGGCGGATGTGGTGAGACACCTTACGCAAAATTAATCACTCAGTTGTTCGGTGACAGAATGTACATTGCAAATGCAACAGGATGTTCTTCTATCTGGGGTAACTCCTCACCATCTACACCTTACACAGTAAACGAAAAAGGACAGGGTCCTGCATGGTCCAACTCCTTATTCGAGGATGCTGCTGAGTTTGGTTACGGTATGTTATTAGGACATAAAGCAGTCAGAGCAAAATTACAGGAAAAAGTAGAAGCATTAGTAGCTGACGGCAAGAACGCTGACGTAAAAGCTGCCGGACAGGAATGGTTAGATACCTTCAACAGCGGTATTACAAACGGTGCTGCTACAGATAAATTAATCGCAGCATTAGAGGCTTGCGGATGTGACGCTTCCAAAGACATCCTTGCTGAGAAAGATTTCTTAGCTAAGAAATCACAGTGGATCTTCGGTGGTGACGGTTGGGCATACGACATCGGATTCGGTGGTGTTGACCACGTATTAGCAAGCGGACAGGATGTAAACGTTATGGTATTCGATACTGAGGTTTACTCCAACACAGGTGGACAGTCTTCTAAATCTACACCTACAGGTGCAATCGCACAGTTTGCTGCAGGCGGTAAAGAAGTGAAGAAGAAAGACCTTGCATCTATCGCAATGAGCTACGGCTATGTATACGTTGCACAGATCGCAATGGGTGCTGATTACAACCAGTGTGTAAAAGCAATTGCAGAGGCAGAGGCTTATCCGGGACCATCACTTATCATTGCTTACGCTCCATGTATCAACCACGGTATCAAAGTTGGTATGAGCAAAGCTCAGACAGAGGAGAAATTAGCAGTTGAGACAGGTTACTGGCATATGTTCCGTTACAACCCAACTCTCAAAGAGGAAGGCAAAGCTGCATTCTCATTAGACAGCAAAGCTCCAACAGGAGATTACAAAGCATTCTTAAACGGAGAAGTTCGTTACAACGCATTAGCAAGATTCAATCCGGAAAGAGCAGAGAAGTTATTTGCAAAATCCGAGGAGACAGCAAAAGAGCGTTACGAGTACTTGAACAAATTGATCACACTTTACGGTGGAGAGAAA
>CAKRJK010000081.1 GCA_934351705.1 uncultured Lachnospiraceae bacterium | reverse complement strand
TGCACTTAGGAATCTGTGGAGAGCACGGTGGAGATCCATCTTCTGTAGAGTTCTGCCACAAGTTAGGATTAGATTATGTATCCTGCTCACCATTCCGTGTGCCAATCGCAAGATTAGCAGCAGCTCAGGCAGCAATCAACAACAAATAATTCGGGTGATACACCCGTCATTTGAGAGGAAACGAAAGTTTCCTCTCTTTTTTTGTCGTCTGAACTGTTCTGTAACGCTCACTTGTTGCGGATTGCTGTTAAAGTATACGTACACTTTTTACTGACTGTTGTTAAAGTATACTTGCGGTTTTTGTTGACTGTTATTAAGATATACTATTAATTTTACGTTAGTATTATTAAAATATATTCTTTGTTTTACAACGCTGTTATTAAAATATACTTGCATTTTTAACAGACTATTGCTAAACTATACTTACATAACTCCCGACACATTACACAAGTATAATAACACAACTTCATGAGAATAATGAAAGTATGGAGGTGCTTCTATGGCAATAGTAAGTGATGAACAGGTCATCAAAGTATTACGACAGTATAATCCGTGGTGGCGTAATCCGTCCGAGATCAAAGACGAGAGCAAACCGCAAAAACGGCTTGCATATTACGAAGCTCTAAAAATAATAAAACATAAAACTATCAGACGATTTGCGGTACTATCGGGGGCAAGGCGTGTCGGTAAGACAACGATCATGTACCAGATGATAGACCATCTGATTGAGGAAGGGGTAAGTCCAAAGAATATTTTGTATGTATCCTTTGACAATCCAATCGTAAAGCTTGTTAATGTAGAAACAGTGCTTTCCATTTATGAGTCACTTTATCCAATCGAGGGAACAAAATACATTTTCCTTGATGAAATCCAATATACAGAGCATTGGGAATTATGGATGAAGGTAATCTACGACAGCAGAAAGGATATTCGTCTGGCGGCAACAGGATCGGCAAGCCCGATATTGGAAAAAGGTACAACGGACAGCGGTACAGGCAGATGGAGTGTCTTGAAAATACCGACCATGTCGTTTTATGAGTATTGCCGTCTGCTTCAGATTGAAGAACCGATATTGCCCGAGAATCTGAAGCTGACACAGTTCGTACAAATGAGCAATGCTACGCTTGGAGATCTGATGGATCAATTTGCCCCACTGGAAGGACACTTTAACCGCTATCTCATGATTGGCGGTTTTCCGGAGCTGGTATTGTCCGATGATGATTTTTATGCCCAGAGGATGTTGCGTGAAGATGTGGTGGATAAAGTGATTAAGCGTGATGTATTATCGCTTTTTAATATCCGAAGTCCGCTTTTAATGGAAAAACTATTCTTGTATCTTTGCATGAACTCCACAGAGATATTCAGCGTGACAACAGCAGCGAAAGAATTGGAAAACACCTCTGTCAGCACGATTGAGAGTTATATCAAAGCACTGGAAATGTCCAATCTGATCTATCTGGCAAAACCGATGGATGTAGGAAGTAAGGGATCGTTGAAAGGAAAACCCAAAATCTTTATAGCGGATGCCGCAATCCGCAATGCGGTCTTGATGATTGACGATGTGTTGTCTGATGAAAAAGAACTTGGAGCTATGGTGGAAACGACAGTGTATAAACATATCATGTCATTTTATCAGGGAAGCACCGCACAGATCGGCTATTTCAGAAAAGCAAAAGACAATCAGAAGGAGGTAGACGTGGTCATAGAACTTCCCCGTGAGAAGATTCTCTGCGAGGTTAAGTACCGCAACAACTCTCATATTACCGCCACAGATGCCATTGTCGAACTGTGCAGGGACGAAAATTCAAAAGTCACAAATGCGTTCCTGATCACAAAGCGGTTAGATGATTTTGGCATCGCAAAGCATGAAACCAAAGTACCGATTTTGAGGATACCGGCAATCGCATTTTTGTATCTGTTAGGAAAAGCAGAAGCAGACGGACAAACCGGAAAAATGTAATATCAGATGTAATTTAACGCTCACTTGATATAGTGAGCGTTATTTGTTAATTGCCGTTTCATGCAAGTTTCACAAATAGACATTGCCTTTTTGGAAATAACTAAGATTTGCCAATAAAGGTTTAGTATAATTAAAGAGAAGTCTTTAAATTAAATTTACGGGTGTGTATACCACCACATCACGGAATCTTAAGAATGGAGGTATGAATACATGAAAGAAAAGAAAAGGAGGAGGGGCATAGCACTGATCTTGACAGTGTGCCTGATTATAGGAATCTTGCCGGGGAATGCTTTGGCATATGACGAGACAGAGACATCAGGTACCTTTGAGGCAACCGGCGGTACTGTGTCGTATACGGTGTTGGAGGACGGTACCATTGCGATTACCGATTGTGAAGACACTGTTACAGAAGTTACGATTCCGGATACGATTGACGGAAAGAATGTAACATCACTGGGAACAAGTGGCAGCGATGGATTTGCAAATAAGACAGCATTGACATCGGTCGTTTTGCCGGCACATTTAAATAAGATTTTTGCACTGGGCGGTTGTACCAATCTGACCAACGTGGATTTTTCAGCCTGCACAGAGCAGCTTTCAATTGAGCCTAGTGCATTTCGGGGAGATACCAATCTTACTTCGGTGACACTTCCGGCAACCGTGACAGGCATTGGCGACTATGCGTTTAGTGATTGCAGCGGTCTGACAAATATTGATTTTTCAGCCTGTGTGGAAGATATGACAATCAGTGAAAATGCATTTTACATGGACAAGGCTCTGACGTCAGTGGTTCTTCCGGCAGGACTGACTACTTTGGGAAAACAGGCATTTGCTTATTGTGAAGGGCTTACAAGTGTGGACTTTTCTGCTTGTACGAAGCTGACCTCAATCGGAGCCCAGGCATTTATAGACTGTGTAGCACTTACAGAGGCAGACTTCTCATCCTGTAAGAATCTGACAACGATTGATGAGTACGCATTTCATGAGGCGAATGCACTGACAAAAGTCGTATTTCCAAAATCACTTTCCACACTCGGAGCGAGAGCTTTCTCACAGTGTTACAAGTTAGAGAGTGCGGACCTTTCCGGTACGTCATTGACAGAAATCACAGAGGGTGCGTTTGCAGAGGCAGGAATCACAACGGCAGTACTGCCGGACAGTGTGACAGCAATCCAAGAGAATGCATTTGTATCCTGTAAGAATCTGTCTTCCCTTACACTGGGAGCAGGAGTGCAGACGATTGGTTATCAGGCGTTTGTCGAAGCGGCAATCACAGAGCTTACTCTGCCGGACACCTTAAAGAGCATAGGGAATGACGCATTTGCTGACTGTAAATCTCTTACGGATATTAATTGGCCGAACAATGCGGAATTTACAACGGTCAATGGATTCGATCGCTGTACGTCATTGCCTGTATCAGAGTTTAATGAGGCAATGGCACTTAGCAGCGTGACTGCAATCGGTGACAATGCCTTTAGCTATTGTACATTTGCATATGTAAATATTCCGACGAAGATTCAAAGCATTGGTTATAATGCTTTTTGCGGTGCGAAAAATATGACAATGTTGTCAATCCAACCGGGCACAAGAAGCATCGGTGCCTGTGCGTTTGCGGACTGTACCGGTCTGGCAGGAACGACGGTGACACTGCCGGAGACCGTAGAAAAAGTCGGAGGCGGTGCATTTGCCGACTGTGCGAAACAAAAGGATGCAGAGAGCGGAGAGTATACAGGAATCACTGTGGAAGTGATGAACCGTGATTTTAGTCTGTTGCCATATGAAGGCGTTATCAGCCATGATATGGTGACAATTGACGGTGTAAATTATGCCAATCCTTTTGGACAACTTCCGATCGCAACAGTCATTCGGGCATACGAGACGAATTCACAGGGAAATCCTTCTATGCTCAAACAGTTCTATGATGTGGTAAAGGATGAGACAAGCGGTTCACAGAGCAGATACATCTTTGAACCGTTGACAGACGGAAAATCCTATACCGTATCCGGAAAGATTCCGTCTGATGCCCAGATGGAGATGTTTGTGAATGACAAGAAGATTTCACCAACTTTAGAGAACGGCAGCTTTGAAGCAAGTGTTGCGGAAAAATCAAAGGTTTCCGTGACCGTGTCAAAAGACGGATATTACAATAAATATTTTATGCAGGCGTCTTTAAAAGACGACTGGGATTTGGGAGATATTACTTTTTCAGATCAAGACAAGATACCGATGAATAATACCATGCAGGTAGATTTCGGCAAGGTGAGCGTAAACGGTTTCCAGAATTTGGAGATCACCTTAAAGGCAGGAGATACCAAGCTGACAGAAGGTACCGACTATAAGCTCCAGTATCCGTATATTATCTTGACAGACACAGTGACGGCAGAAGAACTGACTCTGACGGTAAATGCGGACGAGATCGGATATACGGGAGGTTCTGTGACAGCAGGACGTGAAGAGGGAACCTTCAAACTTTCCCTGAAACCGTGGGGCAAATTACAGATTACGGCAGACAGTGAGTTTGCAGGCAATAATCATGTGTTGGTCTTTGACGATCAGGGGAACCTTGTGGGCAAGAGCTCTGTTCCGAAAAGCGGATTGTATATTACAGACAGCTTAAAAGCAGGAACCTATACCGTGATAGCATTCAATGCCAACAGCAGCTTTTCGGCAGTATCTTCCATAGATACCTTAGACAAGATGGGCTTGGTGGAATCAAGGGATTATGCGAAAGTGAAAGCAACCGTTGCCGATGACAAGACAGAGGAGATTACGGTTACGGTACCGCTTTTGAAGACGGATGTTTCAGCGATTCTTGATAAGAATAAATGCTCTGTTGTTTCCCAGGGAAAGACAACCGTATTGGGACAAAGTAATACCATGTATGTCTATTACGGATTTTCGGGTGACAAGGGAGATGCGGTGTCTGTGGTATTGCCGGAGAAGGCAGCCGTAAAATATATTTGTACCGACACCCAGCAGTTAAAAGAAGGAACGGACTACACCGTAAATAATCAAATTGTGACGATAACGAATGTCCAGAAAGAAGGAGTCTTCTATCTGATTCTTTCTTTTGGAAAGAAGGGCGAGTGCAGTGTGTCTGCAACAGCTACGTCGGGTGCCACAACAGCACCGATCGGAAGTACAAGCGTTACCGTATCGGATATACAGATATGCCCGGCATCGACCAGAGTCAATTCTTTGAAGGGAAATGTAGTAACGGTTATGGCAGAGCCGGAGAGCAGTGTTACCTTATTTGTGGATGGCAAGCAGGCAGCTACCGGAAAGACAAATAAAGTTGGTCACATCACGTTTACCTATGATCTTCCGGGTCTGGTAACCTCCGGTCAGTCATTTGTGCTGGCGGCACAGTCAGGAGGGGCGAGTGTATTTACAACGGTGACTTATGTGGCAGAATCTGCAGTAGAACTTGATAGATGGAATTTCTATCTGACAAGTGAATATGGTGAGACTTTCAACGGTGCAGACTTGTATAGAGCCGATGGTACGGGAGTTCCGACCTATTATTACTACGGAATAAATGGAAAGTTAGATGAGAGTAATAACAATTGGACATTCGTAGCTACTTTTGTGGGACAGAAGGCACCGGAGAATGTGATTACCTATGTAGGAACGTTGGATGGTGAAGTCAAGGAAGTTCCGATGAGTCTATTGCAGACAGAAAGTACGCCGAACGGAAAATATCCATATAAGTATACGTTTGCAGGAGAGTTATATCTTCCTTATTATGAAGACGGTGTCATATCGGAATCCCAGCTACCGGAGAGCTTTGCCATTGACTGGGAGGGAAATGAAGAAAGCTTTATCTATGATAAGTTAACAGTGGCGAAGATTGAAGCGAAGGCAAAGGCAGTTACCGAGGCACGTAAACAAGAAGTGGAACAGGCGAGGACGCAGACAACCAGCAAGTTGGACGGTGTTATCACGCCGGTAGAGAATGCTTCCGAGTATCTTTTCGGTGCCAAGTACCGCTTATCCGAGACAATGCCGGATTGGTTTGCAAAATTGGACACTGAGGGACAGACCGTTGTCTACAACATGGAAAAAGCAATCGATGAATCGGCGAAGAACCTTACCGAGGCATTGGGATTGAAAAAGAATATTACCGAGTATCAGTCGTGGGAAGAAGTGTATGGAGAGCTTGGAATTACAATGACTAAGAATACCCGTACAGCAGAGGAACTCCGTGCAGATGGATTTACGGTCTGTGAGGATAACGGAAGTTTTACGGCATATAAGGATAATACAGATACCACAGAGGTTCATGCGCTGATGGCACGCCTTACAAGTGGCGGCGGTGTTAGTGGAGTGACAGGTGGATTCACTTACATTGACGGTGATGGTAACCAGATTGATTTTGTGGGAGATGCGGCAGGAAATACAATACAGTCAGTACGAAACAATGGAATTGCCGCTTCTACGAATGCGTATGATGCGTTTGCGGGCTATGTAAAAAATCATCCGGATTTATATGATCCGATAGGATTTTCTGTTTTGGACGGACTCAATACAGGGC
>CAKRJK010000080.1 GCA_934351705.1 uncultured Lachnospiraceae bacterium | reverse complement strand
AGGGTAGTGTTCGCATATCCCCCGACATCGGGAGGAATGTGGGAATAAAATCCTGAGCCTAAAGAATAGACACATTCTGCTGTAATTTCGTACTATTTTCAAATCTGAAAATACAGTACACTTTGTTTATAAAAGTAAAATTGTATGATTAGGAGGCAGGATAGATATGGAAGAACAAAGTGGAGTGCTGGTACAAAATGAAAAACATGCAAATAAATCAGTTGCCAAAGTAATGAGGATTACATTTTTTATTTTTTCTGCTGTTTTTCTTTTAAATGTATTGGGGATTTTTGTTGTTGATATGACAATCATGACGATTGCATATATTGGAGGATCCATTTTGCTGTGGTTTCCAACGATTATTGTAAACATAGCGAAAGTGGAAGGAGTGTATGTGAAATATATGCTGGCAGTGTGTGCAGTGATATTTGTCACCATTGTGACAACAACACTGGGATACCATGCAGTCCTTTTATATATTTATGCGATTGCAATCGGCAGTCTGTATTTTTCAAAGCGAATCAATGTTCTGACTACCATTCTGTCTGTAATCTGGATTTCGGTTGGGCAGATAATCTGTTATGCATTTGAAATCTTTCCGGATAAGAATTTCCCTACATACTATAAACTGATTATATACGGAATTGTGCCGAGAGCAATGGTGTTAATTGCAATCGCAGCTATTTTTACAATGCTCTGTGAGCGTACTGCCGGAATGCTGTCAAATCTTATGAACGCTGAGGAACAGGAGCAGATGATACAGGACATGAGGCTTATGCATGAGAAATCACAGGAAACCTCCAGAGTACTTATGGATATGGTAAGGGAGTTGTCTGAAATCACGGAAAGCTCGACGAAATCCAATGAGCAGATTGTGATAGAAACCGGAAATGTATTAGAAAGTTTTAGCAGGAATACGAAAGAAATTACAAGTGCGAACGAGCGTACACAGGATATCAATACCAGATTAGAGGAACTTGCTGCTATGAACGGACAAGTATCCGGGCTTGCAAGGAAAATCAATGAGTTATCGGAAGATAATCAAAATAAGATGGATAGTGCAACGGATAGCATGAAACAGATTCATGTAAGCACAAACGAGTGTAAGGAAATTATATGCAGACTTGGAGAAGAATCCAAAGAAATTCTCGGAATCATTCAGGTGATTACGGGAATATCCCAACAGACGAACATTTTGGCACTTAACGCTTCGATCGAAGCTGCAAGAGCCGGTGAACGGGGAAAAGGATTTGCCGTGGTTGCTGAGGAAATCCAAAAGCTCGCAGAGCAGACAAAAAGAGCAGTAGATGATATTGGAAACATTGTAACCGAATCGGTTCATAACACGGATGATGCAGTCAGTGTTATGGAACAGAGTGTAAGGCTTACGGAAACCGGAATGCTTAGTATTCAGGAGGTAGGCGATTCCACAGCCATGATCACAGTATCCAATGAGCAGATGACGACACAGATTATGGAGATGGATAAGACCGTGGAAAATATCAGAATCCATAGCAAAGAGGTTGCAGCGTCAATGGATCAGGTAAATGTCAATACACAGAGCAATTATCAGGCAATCGAACATGTAACCGCAGCAACACAGGAAAACAGTGCGGGAGCAGAGGCCATAGAAGATATGGTGGTACGAATCAAGACATTAGCTATGAAGCCGGAAGAAGAACATGGGTCACAATAAAGAGTGTAAAGTAGGCGAACTAAAATGGCATAAAATTATCAGAATTGCATATACAATTTCAAAGGGGATGTGATATAATGTGCATAAGCAATGAGCAGTGTCACCTCGAAAAAACAAAAAATGCTGTGCCCGCACAAAGCATTTTTTGTTTTTTCGGGGTGATAGGGCGAACGCCCGTCAGTCTGGGAAATCAAAGATTTCCCAGACCTGCACTGTGGACTAAATAAATGCTTATGACAAAATGCCTAATAATAGGATACTGCCAAAATAAAGCTAATAACAGAGGAGAGCGCCTATGAAACTGGAATTTTTGGGAGCAGCTCATGAAGTGACCGGGAGCTGTCATTATTTAGAAATCGGAAATATACATATTTTAGTAGACTGCGGAATGGAACAGGGACCGGATTTATATGTGAATCAGGAGATTCCGGTAAATCCGTCTATCATTGATTATGTGCTGGTCACGCATGCACATATCGACCATTCGGGACTGTTGCCGTTGCTTTACAGCCACGGATTTCGCGGAAAGATCTATGCGACCAATGCGACGACAGAATTATGTGACATCATGTTAAGAGACAGTGCACATATCCAGCAGTTTGAGGCGGAATGGAAAAACCGCAAGGCAAAACGTTGCGGAAAACCGGAAGTCGTACCGCTCTATGATATGAACGATGCGATGGGCGTCATGGAGCATTTTATTCCATGTCCGTACGATACCAGGATAGAAATCGAGCCGGAGCTTACGATTCGCTTTATAGACGCGGGACATCTGCTTGGCTCTGCTTCGATCGAGGTGTGGGCAAAAGAGGAAGAGGAGCAGGTTAAGATTGTATTTTCCGGAGACATCGGACACGGAAATAAACCGCTTATCAAAGATCCGCAGTTTATAGAAGAGGCAGATTATGTAGTCATGGAATCCACCTATGGGGATAAACTGCATGACGAATCCGTTGATTACGCAAAAGAACTGGCAGAGGTTATTACAGAGACGTTCCACAGAGGAGGAAATGTCGTGATCCCGGCATTTTCCGTCGGAAGAACGCAGGAGCTTTTGTATTTTCTGCGAAAGGTAAAAACAGAAAATCTTGTACCGGAATATCAGGACTTTGAGGTGTATATTGACAGTCCGCTGGCAGTGGAGGCAACGAATATTTTCCATAAAAATGTCAAAGAATGCTTTGACGAAGAAGCACTGGAGCTGGTGAACCGGGGAATCAATCCGATCCGCTTTGACGGACTCCGGGTAGCGGTGACGAGCGAAGAATCCAAGATGATTAATTTTAATGAAAAGTCAAAGGTCATCATCTCCGCATCCGGTATGTGTGAGGCGGGAAGAATCCGCCATCACTTAAAACATAATCTCTGGAGAGCGGATTCCACTGTCGTATTTGTCGGATTCCAGGTGCCGGGAACATTGGGAAATGCACTGTTAGGCGGAGTCAAGGCAGTGAAGTTGTTCGGGGAAGTGATCGAGGTAAATGCCAAGATCATGAATCTTCCGGGACTGAGCGGTCATGCCGACAAGAGAAAACTGACAGACTGGATCGATGCATTTAAGACACCGTTAAAACGTGTCTTTGTCGTACACGGCGATGATGAAGTATGCGAGTCCTTTTCAGAGTATTTGAACAGGGAATTGGGCTTGGATGCGGTAGCACCGTACAGCGGAGATATTTATGATCTGACAACCAATACCCAGATTGTACAGGGCAGCAGGGAACGGATACAGAAGAAGGCAAAGAGCAGCAAGGCATCTTCCAACGTCTTTGCAAGACTGGTGGCAGCGGGCGAACGTCTTATGACGGTCATTCAGCACAATGAGGGAGTGGCAAATAAGGACCTTGCCAAGTTTGCGGACCAGATTAATTCTTTGTGTGATAAATGGGACAGATGATTCAAGATAATAAAATGCGGTGGGGAGCATCCCTACCGCATTGATAAATAGTGCTGCATACTTTTTAGGGCGGATTTTTCCAGTCGGGATACCTGTGCCTGGGAAATATGGATTTCATCGGCAACCTCCATCTGGGTTTTTCCTTCAAAAAAACGCAGTTGTATAATATAATTTTCACGTTCGTTCAAGCGTTTCATCGCATCGTCAAGGGAGAGCTCTTCTACCCATTTTTCCTCTTTGTTTTTTTTATCACTGATCTGATCCATCACGTAAAGGGTATCGCCGCCGTCGGTATAGACGGGATCGTACAAGCTCAAAGGGCTTTGAATGGCGTCCAGGGCAAAAACAATGTCCTCTTTGGGAATGCCGGTTTCCTTTGCAATATCCTCAAGTGTCGGCTCGCTTGTCGCGGTGCGGGAGAGGATTTCCTTTGCATGGATTGCTTTGTAAGCGGTGTCACGCAGAGAGCGGCTGACACGGATCGAGTTGTTATCCCGCAGGTAACGGCGGATTTCGCCGATGATCATAGGAACTGCATAAGTGGAAAATTTTACGCCCATAGTGGGATCAAAATTATCAATGGATTTGATGAGTCCGATACAGCCGATCTGGAACAAATCATCTACATTTTCATTATGGTTGGAAAAGCGTTTGATGACACTTAACACTAACCGCAGGTTGCCTTTAATGTAGGTCTCTCTGGCAGCCATGTCTCCCTCTTTGATCCGTTTGAATAATTCTTCTTTTTCACTTTCCTTTAAGATGGGAAGTTTTGCGGTATTTACGCCGCAGATTTCAACTTTGTAAGCTGCCATAACAATCCTCCTAATCTTGACAGGTGACCTGTCTATGTATGGAAAAAGAAGACAATATTAGAATGTACAAAGAGATGAAAAGTTATTCAAAGAATGTCTTTATTTTCTAAAAACGGTGTGATAAAATTAGCACATGAAAGTATTGGAAGAGGGGCATGCGTATGCGGGATTACATAGAAGAAAGAAACTTCAGGGAAAAGATAAAAAACAGTATCATTAAGCGAATGAATGTCCACTATATGACAAAAGAGGAAATAGAACAAAAGAATCAGGAAGAGGACAGAGAGCGCAAAGCCAGAGAAGTGTATGAGCATATGGTGCAGCAGGCAAGAGAAGAAGAGGAACGACAAAGAGAAGCCTGCAAAAGAGAGATGGAAGAACGGCAAAAACAGCTGGATCAAGATAAGGCTTCTCACGATTCGGGGCAGGAACCTGCAAAAGATGTGACAAAAGAACAAATTGATGCGATTCTGGCTGAGAAAGAGGATACACTACATGACATCATTGAACATACAAAACATGAAAGAGAGGAAGAGTAGTATGAAAAAAGACACAAATGCAGAGAAACCGCAAGAAACGAAAAAGAACGAAGAAACCAATCCGGAATGGCCACAGGATGCTCAGGATGAACTTCAGGATTTTATTGAATCACAGGGAATTTACATCCGACAGTAGCTCTTTCGGAGAAAAATGGAAATTGCGTTTAAACGCCCGGAGAAATGTGGAATATTCCTTAAAACCACAGGTCTGGGCAGCTTTCATGACTGGGACACCGTCTTTGATCAATTCAGAGGCGTGTAACAGTCTTTTTTGTTCAATATAATGATGAAGGGTATAGCCTGTTTCCTCCTTGAAACGGTGCATCAGATAATATTTGCTGAGATACAGTTTGTTGGCGAGTACTTCGTTTGATAAATCTTCGCCAAGATGGGTGTTGATATAACGGATCAATTCGGTAATCTGCTTATCTGAAGTGAAAGCGGATTCATCCTCGGCATAAGAGGTGTCTAAAAACACGCGGTTTAAGTAGACCAAAAGCTGTAAAAAATAAGTGTCACTGAGCAGATCGTGACCAAAATCACTGCTTTTTAAGCTGTCCTCCAAATTGCTGATAATCGTCTGAATCTCTGTTTGAAGAGAAGAACGGACACGGATCAGATTAAAACTCCGTTCCTGACTTTCCTCAAAACAGGCGGAGAGGTCGCAGTCTTTTCGGTGCTGTTTTTTGATAAAGTCGTTCTGCACCCAGATGACAATTCGCTCATAGGTGCTGTTCTTGTCGATGACGGGCTTGTGAATGTCGTGGTGACGGACAAGCAGAATATCCCACGGCTTTAAGTGGTAGGATTTTCCCTCTACGATGTAGGTCACCTTTCCCGATAAAAGAATGACAATCTTGTCAAAATCATGATAGTGAAAATCAAACTCTCTTGTCTCCTTGTCTTTTAAATGAAACAGTCTGAAATTCTGGTGCAAATAGCCGCTTTTTAAATTTTCTTCTAAAGGATACATCGTCAACACTCCCGATTTTTGATAATTTGATTATATAGCACTTTTTGCATACTATCAAGCATTTTATACACTAGGAAATGCAATTGTTTTGAATATAATAAAATTATACAAAGGACACAGGATTTGGAAGGAGTGAAAGCTTATGGAAACTATTACATTAAAAAAATATCGTGGAAGAGGAAATAATTATCTGATTTTAGACCCAAATAAAAATGAGATTTTTTTACAGGATAGAAATATAGAAATGCTTTGCAAACGAAATTTCGGTGCGGATGCGGCAGGCATTTTGTACGGACCGATTTTAGAGGATGGCAAAATCGTAGTGAAGATGTATGACAAGACCGGAAAAGAGGCAGAGCAGTATGAGGGAGGCATTTGCGTCTTTGCAAAGTATCTGTTGGATGACGGATATATTAACCAGGATGAGTTTATTCTGGCAGATAAGCAGGGCGGTGTGGAAATGCACTTTTTCAATAAGGAGATGGCACATTTTCTGACGGGGGGCGTTACCGAGAAAGAGAGTTATACGGTGGCGGAAAACTTCTTTTCATAAAGTGTTTTTGGTGAGTGAATATTGTATGAATAAGGGCAGGGAGTATGCC
>CAKRJK010000079.1 GCA_934351705.1 uncultured Lachnospiraceae bacterium | reverse complement strand
CACTAGTTTTTCTCTTGCACGCGTGAGTGCCACGTAAAGCACACGCATCTCCTCTCCGAGATTTTCCAGGTCGGCTTGCTTTGCCAGCACACGTTTTAAAAAGAGCGGTGCTTTTGTTCTGCGAACCCTGTCGTAATCATCAAAGCCCACACCCAGATCGGGGTGTATGATCAACGCTCCTCTGCTGTCGGATTTGTTAAACTGCTTGCCCATCCCCGCAACAAAACAGATTGGAAACTCCAGACCTTTGCTTTTATGGATACTCATAATACGAACCGCATCCTCATTCTCGCTGATCATCTCCGCCTCGCCAAAATCGACATCGTATTTCTGCAATTTTTCAATATAGCGGATAAAATGAAACAGTCCGCGATAGCTGCTGCTCTCATACGCAATCGCTTTTTCCAACAGCATTTCCACATTCGCCCTGCGTTGTGCTCCCGCCGGAAGTGCATTGACATAATGAAGATATCCCGTCTGTTCCAAAATCTCCTGAAGCAATTCATGGATTGGCAGGTAGGTACTCATTTTCCGGAATGCACGGTACTGTCTATACGCATGCTGTAATTTTGTTTTTGTCTCATTCTCAAGATAGGCACATTCCTCACCGTTTTCGATTTCGCACAGCACCTTAATGACCGTCTCATGGAACGTTTTTTGGGAATCACAAATCCGGATTCTTGAAAGCTCCTCCTGCGTCAGACCGACAAAGTACGATGTCAGAATGCTTGCCAGCGGTATATCCTGCCTCGGATTGTCTAAAATTAAAAGATAATTTAATAAAATTCTTATCTCCTGCGCAGAGAAATATCCTGTTTTTGACGTTGCATGGGCAGGAATGCCTCTTCTTCCGAGTTCTCTGACCATATCATCCGCATAGCTCCCCGGACTTCTTAACAGAATGACCATATCGGAATATGCCGCTTTCCGCATTTCTCCGCTTTCCTTATCCTGAACCAGAAAATGCTCCTTATACTCAAAAATCCGTTCCGCAATCACAGACGCCTCCAAAACCGGACGTTCCAACTCCTCATGCTCCTCATCCCGGTTGTATTCCAACACGATCACTTCTGTCTGATTCCGGTCATCACACGTTTCATACCCGGCTCCCACATAGAGTGCCGCCTCCTCATCATAAGCAACCTTACCGATATCCTTTGCCATGATTTTATAAAAGACATCATTGACGGTATCCAGCACCTCACTGCGGCTTCGGAAATTCTTGTGCAGCTCTATCTTTTGCCTGTCACTGTCCTGTGATGTATAGGTTTCGTATTTTTCCATAAAAAGTTCCGGTCTTGCCAGGCGGAAACGATAAATGCTCTGTTTGACATCTCCCACCATAAAGATATTATTCTCCCCCCGGCACTGTTTTGATACTGCGGTTAAAATCGCCTCCTGAACATAGTTGCTGTCCTGATATTCATCAATCATGATCTCGGCAAAATAACCCTGAAATTCCCTTGCCGTATCCGTCGGCTCTTTTGACTCCTTATCCACCAGAATGTCCAGTGCAAAATGTTCAATGTCCGAAAAATCCACAATATTTTTTCTTCGCTTTTCCTTTGCGTAGGCTGCCGAAAACGCTTTGGTCAAATTGATCAACGCTCTAAGAACCGGTTCCTGAGTGTGCAGTTCCTCCAAAAGTTCTTCCTCGCTCTGAACGTAAAATTTCTCCGCAAATTCTTTGACCGTTTCTTTCATCCGATCCCGGATTGCCTTGACCGTTTCCTGTTTTTCGATACTGCCCTCATAGTTGCGTGCCGCCTTTAATTTCGCATAGGACACACCGTCTTTTAATGCGGCGTAGATTTTTGCATAGGTGTCCTGCGCGGCAAGTTTTTGCACCAGCTCCAGATCACTCTCAATCGTTTCCCGGTACATATCCGGCCCGTCACTCATTTTCGTAAGCTCCAGTGCCGTTTCCAACTCCTCTAAGATTCCCTGCATCGCATTCTGGTAATAATGGTTCATTGCCTGCATCCACGCAGTCTTATCGAGGTTCTCATCGGTTGCACGATAGCTTTCTAACAGCGAATCAAACCACTCGTCCTGCCACGGATTCGACTCCGCCACATGGAAAAGCTCCAGAATCATCTCACGTACCCGTGCATCACTTTTCGCAGTTGAAAAACGCTCCAGAAACGCAAAAATCTCCTCGTCCTTCTCCTGATAAAAACGCTCCATCACATCCTGCAACACATCCTCTTTTAAGAGGTTCAATTCTCCCGTATCCGCAATCCGGAATCCCGGCTCCAATTCAATCTTGTGAAAATAGTTGCGTACCACAAACAGACAAAAGCTGTCAATCGTCGTAATCTGGGCATTGTGCAAAAGTGCCTGCTGTTTTTGCAAATGCAAATCTGCCGGCTGCTCCCAGAGTGCCTTTTCAATCGCTGCACCAATCCTCTCACGCATCTCTGCGGCAGCCGCATTGGTAAAGGTCACTACCAACAGCCTGTCCACATCGATTGGGTGCTCCCCCTGCGTAATTCTCTGTATCATACGCTCGACCAAAACTGCCGTTTTTCCGGAACCCGCAGCGGCAGAGACAAGTATATTGCGATCTCTCAATTCAATTACCTTTTGCTGTTCCTTTGTCCAACTCATACGGTCTCTCCTTGCCTGCTATTTGTTACGTCATGCTGCGGTTCTTCGTGTTTTGTTTCTTTATTTGTTAAATCTTGACTTATTTTTTGTAATATTTCGTCTGTATCTGCTGACTTTGGAATGGTTCGATATTGGTATCCTGCAATCTTTTCGTCAAATCCGCACACACTTTTATAGGAGCAGAAGCCACACGCCTGATGTGCTCCCTGTCTGTACGGCATTGCCTGTGTCTCACCATCCATGATCTCACATCCCAGTTTTTGCATTTTCTGTGAGACAAATTCTCCGATATTGGAAAATGCCTGTCCCGACAATACTTTGGAGGTCCGATACAGGGTTCCGTCTTTTTTGATACGCAGCGGAATCACATGGGAACTGTCTTCCATCTCCGTATCCATTGCACGGTACACTTCCTCGTCACTGTTGACCATGCCGTCTAACTTTAATTCATCCAGAATTTTTTCATAAATCTGTTCTTCGGAAAGCCCCCGTTCCGTCTCAATAAACGGATCATCCACATGATAATAAAAAATTCCGCCCGGCTCAACCTGTTTGTCTGCGTGCTTTTTCCCTATCATTTCCATTGCCGCATTCAGGTAGACAACAAGCTGTAGTTGCAGTCCGTGATACAGATTGATCATTTGGAAATTTGTTCTTCCCGTCTTGTAATCTATAATCTTGACATAGACTTTTTCGTCTGTTTCATAAGTATCAATACGGTCGATTTTTCCCGTCAGATACATCTTTTCTTCTTCACTCAAAGTAAAGTTTGCGGCATCCAGCTGATCCGCCACGGAAAATGCCACCTCATAATCTCTCGGCACAAATCTGCCCCGTCGAAGCTGCTCTGTCAAAGTCTGCAATGTGCGGTGATAAACCCGTTTCATCTGTGCAAACAAAAACTGATTTTTCCCGCTGTCCTGCCACTCATCGATTCCGACAAGCTGACCTGCATACGCAAAAGAACTCTCCTCAAACTGCTGCTTTTCCTGCTCCGTCAACTCACTCCACGACTTGCCGCTCTTTTGCACCTGCTTGGAAAATTCTTCAATCGCCATATGAAAGATATTACCAAAATCCACCGCCGTAAACTCCGCAAGCTGACGCTCTTTCAACTGTAATCCGTATCTCAAATAATACGAGCAGGCACATGCCGCAAACTGTTCCAGTCTGGTCACACTGTTAAACAGCATTGTCCCGTACAAAGCATGCACGATCTCTTTCTTTAATTTCTGCGGTTCATAGGAATAAAAGTGTGCATCCAGCAAACTCTCAATCTGACGCTCCCACTGTTCCTGTGTCAGATACCAGTTTGCCAACGCCTTCCACTGCTCATTTTCCGTTTCCTCACTGTGCAACCCCGACACAAAATATTGCATGGCGCTCTTTGGTGTTGCTAAGAGCAATTCCTTATCCATATTCTCTTCAATAATTAAGTTAGGATATAATTTCTTAATCTGTCCTATCAGATAAGAGCGTCTGACAGACTCCCCGTCAGCATTCACTCTTGCAAAGGTGAGGATTAATTTTTGCTGGGGTTTCGTCATATTCAGGTACAGATAAAATTTCTGCAAAAAGGTTCTCTCCCTCGGCGTCGGCGCTAACTGTACATTTTGCTCCGACAACTGCTCTCTGTCCAACGCAGATAAGATTCCTCCTGCCTGACCACTCTTTGGTATGATTCCGTCATTGACACCGACAAAAAACAGCACTTTGATATGATCAAGCCTTGTCCTCTCAATATCTCCCAGCAGCACACAGTCATACCCCGGCGGGATGACGCCGACTTTGGCAGCCTCAAATCCCGCATCAAGAATCTTGGCACACTCCTCCGCATCAAGCTCCTGATCTCCGAGAAATTCTACCATTTTATCAAACAAATCCATGACGATTCCATAAATCTGTTCATATTCTTTGGCCCTTGTGTAATCCCTCTGCTCCTCAAAATATTCCTGTTTTTCTCTTAACTGCTCCTCCATCTGATGTGCGGCAACAAAACGATAAAGTGCCTCTATCCGCTGTGTGACCGTGGCTTCCTTTCTCCTGCACACACTCCGCCACTCTGCGGCTCTCTCCATCACACGAATGCGGACCTCCTCGATCTCCTGCATCTGTGCTTCTTCATATCCCGCAACACTTCTCTCAAACGGCTGATTCCACAACCGGAATCCTCTGATTCCCGCTGCGAGCAGATAATTCTCCAGAAGGTCAACCGACTCCTCCTTTATTCCGCTAAGTCCTGTCCGGAAATAGCGCATCATACTTTCATAAGAAAAATCGTCCTGCACCATTTCCCATGACGCACGGATAAATTCAATCAGCGGATGAAAGAAAATCGTCTTTTTCTCGTCCACAAAATACGGAATCCCATACATTCCGAAAATATCCTTTGCATAGCAGGAATAGCCTGCCGTATTTCCCGATACGATTGCAAAATCTTTGTACCGGTAACCCTCTTTTCGCACCATGTCATGTATGGTTGCCGCCGCGTAAAGCAGCTCCTCTTTGGGATTTTGCAGACAGCGGATGGCAATGTCCTTTGTCTCTTCCGCATACGGTTTCCATGTGGTACGGAACAGATTTTTTTGCAGATGTGCCAGACCTTTTGCATCGCGGTAACGATAATCTAACCCCTCTTGTACATACAACGGCTCCAACACCTCACAGCCGGTATCGTCCGCAAGTTCTGTTAAAGACTGTATCATCTTTTTGCTCATGTAAAAAAGCTCCTGTAACTGCGGTGTGCTGTAATAATCAACCGAATCCTCCACGGTCACCGCCACCTGTATCGAATCCGCCATCGGAAACAGCGTCCTCAAAAGATTTCTCTGCACCGGAGTAAATCCCGTAAATCCGTCAAAAATCAAGTTGCTGTTTTGCAACATTAAAGAACGGTCCGCCACATCGGCGCACTCCTGCAAAACCTCCTCCGCAGTAATGCAGTTTCCCTGTAAATAATCCAAAAATGCCCGGTAAATTTTCTCTACGTCCCGGATCTTTAACGAAAATGCCGTCTGACTGTCTTTTTTCGTCCATTCACTGATGTCCTGCGGCGTAATTCCATACTGCATAAACTCCGAAATTAATGATTTCAACTCACTGACGCAGCCCATTTTTGTCATCTGATTTCCGAGTACTTCCAATTCTCCCGTCTGCTCCTGTGCCAGCTTTCGTATCACAAGATTCTTGCCTGTCTCCTCTAAAATAGATAACGTCTGTATGCCCAGTTCGTCAAACACACGAAAAGCCAAGCGTTCAAAACTAAGCACGTCAATATTCATAATCGCATGATTCTTACTCCGCTCAACCAGTTCCTTTTGTGTCTGCATGGTAAACTGCTCCGGCACGATCAAAAGGTAGTCTTTCGTTTTGTCCATCTCGGCTTTTTTTATGATATTTTCATATAAATAATGGGATTTTCCGCCACCCGACGGTCCCAGAATAAACTGTAATGACATAATAATTTCCCCTGACTTTCATAATCTATTATACGTGATTCTGCCTCTTTTTCAAGGACAAAAGAAAGAAACGGATGACCTGAGCCATCCGTCTCTGCTTTGCATAAACTTCTAAACATACACCTTATTTATCCGCCAAATTACAGTTTTTTCTCTGTTATTTTAGTAATTCTCCGCTTTGATCTCAAAATACGCCTGCGGATGAGCACAGACAGGACATACCTCCGGTGCTTTCTTTCCAACACAGATATGTCCGCAGTTAGAACACTGCCAGATCACATCGCCGTCTCTGGAAAATACCAAGTCACCCTCCACATTTTCCAAAAGCTTGCGGTATCTCTCCTCATGCTCCTTCTCGATTGCAGCAACACCCTCGAATAATTTTGCAATATCCTCAAAGCCCTCTTCTCTGGCATCCTTCGCAAACTGGTCATACATATCTGTCCACTCATAATTCTCGCCCTCTGCCGCCTCTTTCAAATTCTCTAAAGTACTCTTGACAGAACCGCCGCTCAGCAATATGTACCACATCTTATCATGTTCCTTCTCAAT
>CAKRJK010000078.1 GCA_934351705.1 uncultured Lachnospiraceae bacterium | reverse complement strand
CCTTTTTCCAGTCATCGCGGGAGAGCAGATGTCAAACGTGTACCGGATCAGCGTGACGCTCAAAGAAGAGATACAACAGGAAATTTTACAGGAAGCATTAAACATCGTACTGCCGAAGTTCGATCTGTTCAACGTTAGACTGCGGCGAGGAATTTTCTGGTATTACTTCGAGGAAAACGTCAAAAAAGCACCGAAGGTAATAAAAGAAGAAACCTACCCGTGCCGCTATATCGTACAGAACAAAAACCGGAGCTATCTGTTCCGCGTCACTTATTATAATAGAAGGATCAATCTGGAAGTATTCCATGTTCTGACAGACGGAATGGGAGCCATCAATTTTTTAAAAGAGCTGACATATCAATATCTGCGTCTTGCACATCCCGAATTAAACCGTCAGGTGGGGGGAGATTCCCTAAGCAGCGAGACATCTCTAAACAGAGAGGACAGCTTTTTAAAAAACTATAAGCAAAGTCATAAAAAGGGCTATAAGACAGAGCGTGCATATCTGCTCAAGGGCGAAAAATACAAATCCCCGGAATTTGGCGTGATTCACGGTTACCTCAATCTGCCGCAGCTAAAAGCGGTCTGTAAAGAGAAAGGTGTCAGTATCAACGTCTATCTGGTGGCAGTCTTTGTGTGGAGTGTCTATCAGGAATATCTTCACGGAATGCCAAACAAAAAACCGATCCGGGTAGCGGTGCCGGTCAATCTGCGGCCGTTTTTCAATTCCGTCACAACCAAGAACTTTTTTACGATGGTATCTGCGGAATTTTTGGCAGAAAAAAATATTTATACTTTTGAGGAAGTCCTAGAGATTATCAAAGAAAGTTTAAAACAGCAGATCAACAAAGAACACTTGGAAGAACTGTTTTCCTACAACGTGTCCAACGAGAAAATGCTGATCGCAAGGGCGGTTCCGCTGGTGTTTAAAAATATCGCCATGCGTTCCGTTTACACATCGGCTGCACTGGCAAACACCACCACGATCACAAATATCGGCAACATCATGCTTCAGGAGGAATACGAGCCGTATGTAGAGCAGTTCCACGCGTTTCTGGCAATGTCAAAAGGGCAGAATCTAAAAGGCACAATCTGTTCCTACAAAGACACGTTGGTCTTTACCTTCAGCTTTGTCCTGAAAGACACCTCGGTGCAAAAAGCATTCTTTCGCAAGATCGCGAGTGACGGGATAGAGGTTGCAATAGAAAGTAATGGGGTATGCTATGAGTAGATGTAAGAATTGTAATGTAGAAATTTTAGACGAAATACAGGAGTGTCCGCTTTGTCACTGTGTGTTAGAGGAGGATGAGAACGCACCAAAGAGAGAGGATATGTACCCGAGCGTATGGATTCGGGAAAAAAAGCTCGAACTGGCGGTGCGGATTTATGCGTTCGTGGCAATCGTGGCGGAGGCAATCCTTTTGTTTATCAACTTCAATCATCCCGACGAGAAAATGTGGAGCATTATCACGGCAGGAGTTTTCGTATATATCTATCTTCTGCTCAAATTTGTCATACAGAATGATTCCGGTTATCGTGCCAAAATGATCCTGCTGACGGCATTGTCCATCGTATTAATCTATCTGATCGACCGGGTGATCGGCTATCGCGGATGGTCGCTCAACTATGTACTGCCATCGGGCGTGATCATGCTAAACGTGGCAATCCTCTTGTTGATGATCGTCAATTTCAGGAATTGGCCGAGTTATCTCCTGTTCCAGATTTTTTGTATTTTGTGCAGTATCTTTCCGATTATATTATGGAGAAACGGGATTATCACAAAACCGCTGCTCAGTGAGATTGCACTGGCAGTTTCCGTATTCATGTTTATCGGTACGGTGATCATTGGCGGGGGAAGAGCAAGGGCAGAATTAAAAAGAAGATTCCATGTAAAATAGATTCAAACTTACAAACAGATTTACGGAGGTGCATAAGATGAAACAGATTCGCAAAGGACATATCATTTCGGCAGTGTTATTTTTACTTTTTGTAATCTATACGCTGGCAGTAAAAATGGTAGATGTGGCGGCAATCGGACCGAAACAGTCAGAGATCGGATTTTCCACGCTGAACATGGCATTTTTTGAAGCGGTAGGAACAAATATGACATGGTATCACATTACCGATTGGCTGGGCAAAATAGCACTTGTGGTTGCGGCAGCATTTGCAGTGCTCGGCATTGTACAGATGATCAAAAGAAAAAGTCTGCTGAAAGTAGATGCGGACATTCTGCTTTTGGGAGTACATTATGTGCTGGTAGCAATTTTCTACGTCTTTTTTGAATTGGTCATTGTCAATTACCGTCCGATTTTAATAAGCGGCGGGCTGGAGGCGTCCTATCCGTCCTCACACACGATGCTGACACTGTGCATCATGGTTCCTGCCATGCTGCAATGCAAACAACGGATTCAGAACGATATTTTGCGTGAAGCGGCAGAAGTTGTATGTGCGGCGATTGCACTGGTCACTGTGATCGGTCGTTTGATTTGCGGTGTCCATTGGCTTACGGATATTCTCGGAGGTATTCTGCTCAGTATATCTTTGATCGCCTTGTATATATCAAATGTGCGGGCAGCAAAAAGTCACAGAACAGAAAAATAAAGGAGAGAAAAAATCAATGGCAAATACGGATGTCAGCATTCAGGGAAAAGTCATCCGCGATTTAATTGCACGTTTTTCCAACGATCTGTTGATCGGAAAGCAGATCAAAAGCGGTGCAATGCGTAAAAAAGTAGTGGAAATTGAGCCGGAGTGGAAATGCCCGGCTCATCTGAATTATGAAATCATCGAGACACCGGAGTTCACGATGGAGTTATTAGAACCGAAAGAAAACAAATCCGAGCGGATTGTCTTGCAGCTTCACGGCGGCGGTTACATTGCGGCAATGAAGAACGCATACCGTTCCTTTGCGGGATTATATTGTGAAGTGGGAAAAGGCTGCAGCGTCTTAACAATTGACTATCGCGTTGCACCCGAGCATCCGTATCCGGCAGCATTAGAAGATGCAATTTACGCATACCACTGGTTGTTAGAGCGGGGATATGGTGAGGAGCAGATTGTCGTTGCGGGCGATTCGGCAGGCGGCGGACTGGCGTTGGCATTATGTTTGTGGCTTAAAAATCACGGAGAAAAATTACCGTCGGGCATTATCGCGATGTCACCGTGGACAGACCTCACCATCAGCGGAGAATCGGTAGAAGACAACTTCGACAAAGATCCGCTTTTCGGAAAAACGAGAGAAAGTTTACTATACAATACCGACTATTTAGGACAAAATGATCCAACAAATGAATACATCTCGCCGCTCTTTGGAAATTATGAAGGATTTCCACCGATTTTATTGCAGGTCGGCTCATATGAAATGTTATTAAGTGATTCCACAAGACTTGCACAAAAGGCAAAGGAGCAGGGAGTCAAAGTGCGGCTGAGCGTTTATGAGGGAATGTTCCATGTGTTTCAGATGGCAATGCTCTTAATGCCGGAGTCCAAACGTGCATGGGCGGAGATCGGTCGTTTTCTGGAGATTATCTCATGTGAGGAAGTTTAAACACTTCTATATTAATGAGGTTATCTCCCAAACATAAGTCGGAATAAAAAAGCATAGAATCATACAGAGTGAAAGGTTGGAGCGATTATGAAGAACGCGGCAAAATTTTTACTGTGTATGAATTTATTGTTGATCACCGTCTTGGCATTTCAGATAATGACAGTAGGATTAAGGGAGAAAACAGAGAACGGAAAAATCATCTCTGCCGAGAGCGAGAGCGTGCAGACAGATGAAACACGGGAAGATGAGAATAAGAAAAAGGTGGCACTCACATTTGACGACGGACCAAATCCGGACTACACAGAGGAATTATTGGACGGGTTGAAAGAAAAGAATGTAAAAGCGACCTTTTTTTTGTTGGGAAAAGAAGCGGAGCAGTATCCCGAGATTGTAAAGAGGATTCATGACGAAGGACATCTCATCGGAAATCATTCCTATGACCACGTCAATCTTGCACTGATGTCCGAGACAGACGCACAAAAACAGATCAATAAGACCAACGAAGTGCTTTTTAAGATTACGGGCAGCTATCCCGAATATCTAAGACCGCCGTTTGGCAACAAACCGCAGAATGCGGATACGGCATCGGATATGGTCATTGTGCTATGGGATGTCGATCCGCTCGACTGGTGCAGCGGAAGTTGTGACAAAGTCGTGCAAAAAGTAGTGAAAAACACAAAAGAAAATGATATTATCTTATTGCATGATGCGTCAAAGAGCAGTGTCGAAGCGGCACTTGCCATCATCGACAGGCTGCAGAAAGAGGGCTACGAATTTGTGACCGTCGACAAGCTGCTTTTTGACTAAAATAACGAAAAATGAAATTTTTGTTGATTCAACTTGCAAAATGATGTATATTTTATAAGGATAAGGGAAAGAAAATGGATATATTTGAATATATGAGAGAACAAAATATGCAAAATGAATCTCCGTTGGCGAGTCGGTTAAGACCGATTTCACTGGACGAGGTTGTCGGACAGCAGCATATTATCGGTAAGGACAAGCTGCTCTATCGGGCAATCAAAGCGGACAAGCTGAGTTCCATCATTTTTTACGGGCCGCCGGGAACAGGAAAAACAACTCTTGCGAAGGTGATTGCCAACACGACCAAAGCCGACTTTTTATCCATCAACGCCACAGCGGCAGGAAAAAAAGACATGGAGGAGGTTGTGGAAAAGGCGAAACAGGCACAGGGGATGTACGGCAGAAAAACCATTCTCTTTATCGATGAGATTCATCGTTTTAACAAAGGGCAACAGGATTATCTGCTTCCGTTTGTAGAGGACGGAACGTTGATATTGATAGGAGCGACCACGGAGAATCCTTATTTTGAAGTCAATGGCGCTTTGCTTTCGCGATCGGTCATTTTTGAGTTAAAGGCACTGGAAAAAGAGGATATCAAAACACTTTTGAACCGTGCCGTGACAGACAACGAACGCGGAATGGGAGCATATAATGCAGTGTTAGAAGAAGATGCGGCGGATTTTTTAGCGGACATCAGCAACGGTGATGCAAGGGCGGCACTGACTGCGATTGAGTTGGGAGTCCTGACAACCGAACCGGGCGAGGACGGAAAAATCCACATTACCTTAGAGATTGCACAGGAGTGTATCCAGAAACGTGCGGTCCGCTATGACAAATCGGGAGATAATCACTATGACACGATTTCCGCATTTATCAAAAGTATCCGGGGTTCCGATCCCGATGCGGCAGTCTACTATCTTGCAAAAATGCTGTATGCGGGCGAGGACATTAAGTTCATTGCCAGAAGAATGATGATCAGTGCGGCGGAGGATGTCGGAAACGCCGATCCGAATGCCTTGACTGTTGCCGTCAGTGCGGCACAGGCGGTAGAACGCATCGGAATGCCGGAGGCAAGAATCATCTTAGCGGAGGCAGCCACCTATCTTGCAAGTGCGCCAAAGAGCAATGCGTCCTACATGGCGGTTGCACGGGCAACGCAGGCAGTCGAGCAGACACAGAATGCATCAGTTCCGGTACACTTACAGGATGCTCATTACAAAGGGAGTGCAAAATTAGGTCACGGTCAGGGATATTTGTACGCACACGATTATCCGAACCATTATGTGAAGCAGCAGTATCTGCCGGACGCACTCAAAGACGAAGTATTTTACGAGCCGACAGACATCGGCTATGAAAAAACAATAAAAGAACATCTGGAATTTTTAAAAAAACAGGTTGAGGAGGAATAGAAATGAAATCTTATCAAGAGATGACAAAGGAAGAACTGTTAAAGGAAGAAGAGAGCTTAAAAGCGGCATACGAGGAATATCAGAAACGTGATCTGAGCTTAAACATGGCGAGAGGAAAGCCGTCCGTAGAACAGTTGGATATGAGCATGGATATGATGGATGTTTTGAACTCCGAGACAGATATGATTTCAGAGGACGGAACCGATGTCCGCAACTATGGTGGATTAGACGGAATCCCGGAGGCAAAACGCCTGATGGCAGAAATGATGGGCTGTGATGAAAAGAACGTCATCGTATTCGGAAACGCAAGTTTAAATATCATGTTTGACACCGTTTCCCGTTCCATGACACACGGTGTTTGCGGAAGTACTCCGTGGTGCAAATTAGATCAAGTAAAATTCCTATGTCCGGTTCCGGGATATGACAGACATTTTACCGTGACAGAGCATTTCGGAATCGAGATGATTAACATTCCGATGAGCGAGGACGGACCGGATATGGATATGGTAGAGCAGTACGTCAACAATGACGCAGCCGTAAAAGGAATCTGGTGTGTACCGAGATTTTCCAATCCGCAGGGCATCGTATATTCTGACGAGACCGTAAAACGGTTTGCAGCGTTAAAACCGGCAGCGGAAGACTTTCGTATTTTCTGGGATAATTCCTATGTGGTACATGACTTGTACGAAGAAGACCAGCAGCAGATTTTAGACATCATTTCCGAGTGTGAAAAAGCGGGAAACCCTGATATTGTCTACGAATTTGCCTCCACATCAAAGGTCACCTTTGCGGGAGCGGGAATTGCGGCAATGGCAGCATCACCAAAAAATCTGGACTTCGTGAAAAAAAGCATGTTTGTGCAGACCATCGGATACGATAAGATCAACCAGTACCGCCA
>CAKRJK010000077.1 GCA_934351705.1 uncultured Lachnospiraceae bacterium | reverse complement strand
TTCCCAGATTATAAAATTCATACACATCCGGCATAAATTTATCAAAATTATCTACTTTATTGACTACCAGAATTACCGGCTTCTTGGAACGACGCAGCATATCCGCTACTTTTGCATCCGAATCCACCAGTCCCTGTCTGACATCCGTAATAAAAATGATAACGTCTGCGGTATCTATGGCAATCTCTGCCTGCTCTCTCATCTGTGATAATATAATATCTTTACTATCCGGCTCAATTCCTCCGGTATCTATCAATGTAAATGCTTTATCTAACCAAGTGACATCCGCGTAAATACGATCTCTTGTGACACCCGGTGTGTCCTGTACAATAGATATTCTCTCTCCTGCGAGTACGTTGAAAAGTGTGGACTTTCCTACATTCGGACGTCCTACGATTGCTACAACCGGTTTGCTCATATGCACTCATCCTTTCCTAGTCCTATGCGCTTGATTTTACAATATCTACCGTTTGTTGTAAAGCATTTTTACTGCATATTTGCGTTTTCCTGGATTTCGTCGAACTCCTCACAAGTCAATAACAGATCAACCTCATTAAACACATTTGCCTTGTTCAAAACTTCTATAATATGTGTGCAGTCCTTTGAAAAATCAATCCACACCTCATTTGTCTGCTGTGACTCTGTGTAATTGTTATTCTGTGATTCTGCCGCCGCTTTGTCCGTATACATGGAAAATCTGATCGTATTATAATAGTACTCCTTATTGCTGCCTCCGTCATACGGCTCTATTTTCATATGACCTTCTCTGACATCTGCCGCAACCGCATCGTACAATTCCTGCACCAGACTGCTCTCTAACGCAAGTTCATCCTCCTGTTCATTGATGACATTATAAGCTGTCACATGAGCGGCGATCGGTTTTTTGTTTTCATAATCCGGTCCGAAAATTCCCGCCATATAATTATCGTACTCGTTTTGAATCTCCAACAGACGATGTAACACAGAATCTTTTTGTTTGTAATAAGCTGTCGTTGCCGGAATGTTATAACTTCTCTGCACAACTTTTCCGTTTTTCAATCTATACCGAAATCCTACATAGCAGACACTGTCACTTTCCTCTTTGAGAATATTTGTAATGTCATCTTTGTTCTCAAGTATCATCTTATGGATTTCACGTATTCTTTCGATGTCCTTTTTCCCGTCTGCGTAAACCGCAAACTCACTGTTCATCTGGACTTTTTCTATATCATCTGTTTTCGGAACATAACTCTCCTGTCCTAAAAAATCCGCCTTAACTCCGATAATGACAATCAGTGTAACCGCAAGCATTGCCGCACACTCCGTAAATTTTTTCTTTGTAAAGACCTTGAATTTTTTCTGCAATAACATCTCTGCGATAAAAAATACCAGAATCCCAATGATAATCGCAACCACGATTGCCGTAGCCACTCCGCTGCTTCCCGACATATCATTTGCAATACTTGCTCCTAAAACTGCTGCCAAAATTGCAAAGCAAACAGCACTTCCCCATCGGAATATCGGTTTTAACCCTTTGACCGCTATAAAATCTCCGACACTCTCCAATCGTTTTTTTCGATACAGAAGATAAGCTGCCACCGCCAAGACCAGTCCGACTGCTGCATAGCATGCTACCATTTTTCCGCCGGAGGTCGCAATCCGCAATGTACTCTCTCCCTCATTGGTGTAAGCATCAATATGCAGATTCCTCCACATATAATAAACCGGCGTAAATTTTCTGCTGAAAGTCGGTGAAATGCTCATGCCCAGTCCATAGGTAAAGCAACCAATCAGCATTCTCACAAGGACTTCAAGCCCCATAACAATTCCATTTGCAAGCACGAAAAAAATCGGCATCGTCACAAACTGACCTGTCAGCATTCCCACGCAGACCGCAAGACTGTATGCAAAAAACACAATTCCTATCATAACCAGATGACTCCAGAGCAGACATCCCAGATCCGTAATTCCTCTTCCGAGACATACGAACACGGTAACCAGAAAGCTGATTATCTGCGGTATCACCATAAAAAGGAAACCCGATAAATAATTCGTAAGAAATAATTCCGTTCTGTTGACCGGAAGTGAATGGATCATATTACAGTTTTTTGTCTGATACATATAATAGAAAACTGCCATAGCACTGATCAGTGCTATCACAAACAAAAACAACGGATTGGAGACAACTTTCAACATCTCTGCAAAACTCATGATCCGGCTTGTCGATATATCTGCGCCCTGTCTTAACAACCGTTCTTCCCCTGTCTGCAAAAACAGATTAAACGGCTCCAGCAAAAGCAAGAGTAACAGATACGCTGTCCAGATTGGCCAGAAATGACCGATATTTTTCTTAAAAATTGTCTTGTTAAAATAAGATGTCTTGGACTGCATAATCTTCACCTCCTAATTCGTAAATAAATATTTCTTCCAAACTTAGCGGCAACACGTCGATAAACATCGGTTTCATCGCCTCCAGTTCCGCCTGTACCCTGCTTGCATCCCCTTTGACGATCATGGTATATACCCTTCCCGTATTCACCATATGCAGCACCTCGAAATCATCCGAAAGTTTTGGCATCTCGTTTTGGAATGCCGCCTGAATCTTGCAGACACTTCCCTGCAGATCACTCAAGGAGCGTTCAATCATCACTTTTCCGTGATTCATGATTCCCACATGATCACAGACATCTTCCAGTTCCCTCAAATTGTGCGACGATACCAGCACGGTTGTTCCGTACTCTGTCACATCCTGCATGATCAGCCGCCAGATCTGTCTTCTCATCACCGGGTCCAGTCCGTCAACCGGTTCATCCAGAATCATAATCTCCGGACGACAACTGATCGCAAGCCAGAACGCAACCTGCTTCTGCATTCCTTTGGAAAGCCTGCGGATGGTCTGTTTTGGATTGATATTCGGAAATACTTTTCCGATCTTTTCAAAAAGTTCTGTGTCAAAAGACGGATAGATTCCCTCATAGAACTTCTTCATCTCCAGTGTATTTGCCTGCATGAAAAAGAACAGTTCATCGGGAATATAGGCTATCTTGGCTTTTGCAGCCGCATTCTCATATACCGCTTCCCCGCCAATCTTAACCTCTCCTTCATCCTGTCTGTAAATTCCTGTCAGATGGCGGATCAGGGTTGACTTTCCCGCTCCGTTCGGTCCTACCAGTCCGTAGACTGTTCCTTTTTTTACATGAAGATTGGTACCTTCCAATGCCCGGAATCCGTCAAATTCTTTCACCAGATTTGTTACCTCTATCATTGTGTGTTCCTCCCTCTTATCACTTGCCCGATATAATCTTTTAGGTCTTTTTCACTCATCTTTAAATACATAAGTTCTTCTACGGTTTCCGACAACTGCTCTAACAATTCTTTTCGCCGTATGTCCTCCGCCGCTGTGTCAAGTGATGCAAACGTGCCTTTCCCGGAAACGCTGTAAAGATAACCTTCTGCCTCCAATTCACGATACGCCTTTTGGATCGTGTTCGGATTGATGGCTAACATTGCCGCCATCTCCCGCACAGACGGAAGTTTTTCATCCTGCTCGATTGCACCTGTAATAATTAATTTTTTGATTCCGTCCTTGATTTGAAGATAGATGGGTTTCGCATCACGATAATCCAGATTTATCACATAATACCCCCTTTCCATATATGCCAAATCCGCAAGTGTTTTATGTGTACTATTGTTTGTAGTACACATAATATAACACACGATAAAAAGCAGGTCAAACGAGTTCTTCGTTTTTAAGAAAATGTTAAGAAACAAGAAAAACGGAACAAATAAAATCCTTTGTTTTATTTGCTCCGTTTGGTAATATTAATTATTTATGTTCAAAAAAATCATCTGAAATTAAACTTTCTATATCTTCTTTATACCGAACAACATCGTTGAGATTTCCAAAAATCAACTCGGTATATTTTTCTTTGTTACTTCTCGGTCTTCTAAAGATTAAATCGACTCTTTTGGCTTTGCCATTTTCCAATTTATTCCCTTTTAACAATGATTTCGGTCGATCGGAAACAGCAAATCCCAACGTACAGGTATTATTGGTTGTCGCAAAAGCACATTCCACCTTATTCTTTTTAAAATTGTCTTCTGCCAGTAACGCTTGAGAAAACAACTCTCCTATCAAAGGCAACACCTTTATTTTTTCTCTCACAGAACCCTTTACGGATTTCTCTGATTTATTTGGCTTTACAAAATCAAAATCACTTTCTTCCAGCTTTCCTTGTATACACTTCTTAAAAAAATCATCCGCTGTCAACTCTGTATGTATTCCTATCAGATGAAGATAGTTCCCTTGATCTGATTTTATCACATGGTATCCGTCCTCAAATGCCTTTGAACAAATAAGATATTCGTATTGTACAAAATTACTCTCATATATTTTTGCATTCGCTATGGCTTCCTCTTTCACACGTTCTTTAAATCCCGCCGTACTCATTCCTCCCCTATGTAAAAAATAACATCTTTAATAATATCAAAAGAGGAATGACAAGGTATCATTCCTCTCGAGATTTTTAGTAGTTGTCTCTACACTCGAATGGGTTTAAGGTCTCCAGTCCGACCACTCGATATGGTTTTAAGTCTCATATCCGACATATACATTCTCTTCAAGTTCTAATCAAACTATTCTTTGTAGCATCATAATATGACAGAATACCTTTTCTGTCAAGCATTTTTCACTTTACAATTTATTATATTGATTCAAATACAAAACTTCCCTATTTTTCCCAAAATTGCCAAATTAGACATTGACTTTTTGGCAATTCTTCCATGTCAATGACTAAAAAATAGTATAATATAGTTGTCTTAAAATGCAGAACATACATCTGACAAGACAGGAACATTTTTTAGGAGGTTTTTTCTATGAAAAAGAATGTATATTTACAAGAAAAGAAAGGAGTATCCCTATGAACAAAAAAATAAGACAACGTGTTCTTGCAACAGGATTGACTATGTGTATGGTTTTCTCCATGTTGCCATTAATCGGACACGCAACAAACTCAGTGGAGATAACCCCGGCAAATTTCCCTGATGCCAACTTCAGAGAGCGTATCGCTCAATATGATACGCTTCCTGCCGCTACCGAGGAAGGCGGCACAAACGGCGACGGAGTCTTAAGCGAGGAGGAGCTTGCCGCTGTTACCTATATGGATCTTACCGGCTTAGGTCGTAACGACGCTAATCTGGATTTGACAGGAATTGAATATTTTACAAGTCTTGAAACATTAAAGCTACAAAATAACCCATCGCTGAAATTCTTAGACCTCAGTAAGAACACAGCGCTGACAGAGCTTTATGTACAAAATACACGTTTGACTTCTTTGGATGTATCCAAGAATACAAACCTTACAGAGCTGCACTGCTTTGGCAATTCATATCTTGCATCATTGGACATGTCAAATACCCCTGCTTTGAAGGGTGCAACGATCCGTACGAATAAGTTATCGGAAATTGATGTAGCCGGTCACGCTAATTTGACATACCTTGAATGCAGCGACAATCCATTGGTTTCTTTGAAGAATCTCAGCGATTGTTCCTCATTAGGAACACTTTATGCCACCGGTACAGATTTGACCTCTTTGGATGTAAGCAGTTTATCCCACTTAGCAAAGTTGTACGTAGGCGGCAGTAAATTAGAGACTCTGACAATCGGAACCTTACCTGTTTTGGAGACCTTGAACTGTGTAAACAGTCGCTTAACCTCACTTGATGTAAGCGGTTGCAATTCATTGAAATATTTGTATTGCTCCAACAACAACCTGAGTTCCCTTAAGGTTAAAAATTGTAGTTCATTGTATAACTTCCAGTGCGATGATAACCCGAAATTGTCTGACAATCTCGACATTTCAGGTGCCACAAATATTGGACTTTTCTACTGCAACAATACCGGTTTAACCTCTTTGGATGTAAGTGCTTTGACAAACTTAGAGTTTTTACATTGTCAGGATAATCAGTTGACCAAACTTGACGTAAGCAACTGCCCTAAATTAAGTGAATTATTGTGTCAGAACAATCAACTTACCGCTCTTGATTTGAGCAATCAGGTGGATATCAAACACGGCTCCAGTGAAAGTTTTGCCAACAATTATTTCAAAGCAACCGGCAATAACTACTATATTACATTGGATTCCAATAACCAGTTTGATTTAAGCAAGCTGACCGCTGTATCCGGCTTTGATATCAGCAAAGCAAGCAACTGGACAGGTGGTACCGTATCCGGCACCACATTAACCGTAGACAGCGGTGCGACAACTGTTACCTATAATTATACAGTGAAAACAGGTCTTGAAGACGAGACATTTACTCTGACAGTCGGAAGTACACCGACACCGACACCGACACATACACACCAGTATACAGGCTCTAACCATTACGCATATAATGAGTACACACATTGGAGCATCTGCACCGATCCGGACTGCCCTGATCCTGACAAAGGAAAGAGAGACGAGGCAGCACACAACTTCGGTGGAAATAACACATACGACACCTGTATCATCTGCGGATACAAAAAGACAACCACTCCGACAACACCGGAGAACCCAACACCTGAAAATCCGACACCGAGTACCCCGTCAACACCAAGTACTCCAAGCACCCCAAGTACTCCGAGTGCTCCAAGTACTTCCACCACTGTTTCAACAGCAAACAATGCAAGTGTAAACGGAAGTATTGAATTCCCACAGGGATTAGCTGACGGAAACTACGCATTAAACATTCAGGCAAAAGACATCAGCCAGGCTCTCGCAAACCAGAACGTAAAATATCTGGTAGAGATTGACTTATTAA
>CAKRJK010000076.1 GCA_934351705.1 uncultured Lachnospiraceae bacterium | reverse complement strand
CCGTTGCTCTTATATCGCAGACACGGAGACAATCATTCTGCGATGAAGCATTACAAAATTCCGAAAATGATTCGGAATCGAATCGTATTTTGTTGGCGATTTTTACAAAGAATGCACAAGTATTCATAAAAATTTAAGAAAAAAGACAGTTGTTCTTGTATGCAATATATTGTATGATAGGAAAAGAATGTTTTTACAGAAATAGGAAACGATGGAGATGTAGATAAAATGAGTAGGAAGAAAATAACCAAAAAACAACGCCGTAAGAGAAAACTGATTCTTTTTGCGGTAGAAATCTTAATCTTATTAATTTTGTTATTATGTGTATTTGTCTGGTTAAAATTAGGAAAGATCGATACACAGCAGCTTGACGAAGAGAACATGGTAGTCAATGAACTGGAAAGTGATGAGGGCTACACGACAGTCGCGATTTTCGGATTGGACAACCGCTCCAACGGAAAATTAGAACGCGGTAACAGTGATGTTATCATGGTCGGCAATATTAATAATAAGACCAAAGAGGTTCAGCTTTGCTCTATTTATCGAGATACCTATATGGATCGAGGCGATGAAGATTACGGAAAAGCCAACGGTGCATACCAAAAGGGCGGTCCGGAAAAGGCAATCTCCATGTTAAATAAAAACCTTGATCTTGGAATTACCAAATATGTTACCGTGGACTTTAAGGCGGTAACAGAAACCATTGATTTACTTGGCGGTGTCGAACTGGATATTACCGAGGACGAGCTTCAGTGGATGAACAGTTACATCGAGACTACGGCAGACGTTACCGGAAAGAAAGCAAAGTTTATTTCCAAAGCGGGAACACAGCTTTGTGACGGAACACAGGCAACGGCTTATGCCCGTATCCGATACACCAAAGGTGACGATTTCAAACGTGCCGAGAGACAGCGTATCGTAATAGAGAAGATGTTTGAAAAAGCCAAGAAAACAAAGGTTTCCACATTAAACAAGATTATTGATTCTGTATTTGAAGACATTTCAACGAATTTCACACAAACAGAAATGTTGTCAATGGCAGCGTCTGTGTTTGACTATACATTAGATGAAACCAAGGGATTCCCGTTTGAGAAAGAAACAAAGACGCTCGGAAAGAAAGGAAGTCTGGTAATTCCGTGTGATTTGGAATCCAATGTTACGCAATTGCATATGTATCTATATAATGATGACAGCTACGAAGCGTCCAAGACCGTACAAAAGATTAGCGACAAAATTATCAATGAAAGCGGATGTCGTGCGGGAGACGGATTCTAGCAAACGCGAGAGGAGAATAATATGTGCGGAATTGTAGGATATATCGGAGAGAGTGAAGCAGCGCCGATTTTATTAGAGGGATTATCAAAATTAGAATATCGCGGATATGATTCCGCAGGAATGGCAGTATTTGACGGCAAAAAGATTCAGGTACAAAAAGCGGTCGGCAGACTGAAGGTGTTAAGCGAGCTGACACATGACGGTACTCTGATGAAAGGCCATGTCGGAATCGGACATACGCGTTGGGCGACACACGGCGAGCCGTCACAGTTGAATGCACATCCGCATTATAATACAGAGGAAACGATTGCGGTTGTTCACAACGGAATTATTGAGAATTATTCAAAACTGAGAACCAAACTCATTTCCAAGGGTTATGAGTTCCGTTCAGAAACAGACACGGAAGTGATTGCACAGTTGATCGACTACTATTATGAGGGTGAGCCGATTGAGGCGATTACAAAAGTAATGCACCGCATGGAAGGTTCCTATGCATTGGGAATTATTTTCTCGGATTACCCGGATAAGGTTTATGCGGTCAGAAAAGACAGTCCGTTGATTGTAGGAAAAGGAAAAGACGGCAACTTGATCGCATCTGATGTTCCAGCAGTTTTGAAATATACCAGAGATGTTTATTTTATCCAGAATGAAGAGATCGCTTGTCTGACACAAGATGAAATTAAATTTTACAATATTGATGGCGAGGAGATCACAAAAGAGAGCAAGACGATTGAGTGGGATGTCAAAGCGGCAGAAAAAGGCGGTTATGAGCATTTCATGTTAAAGGAAATGTATGAACAGCCAAAGACAGTCCGTGATACCTTAAATCCAAGAGTAAAAGATAATGAAGTAGTTATTGAGGAACTGGGAATGTCCGACGAGGAGATTTCGCAGTTGCAAAGAATCCATATTGTGGCATGTGGCTCTGCATATCACACAGGCGTAACGGCCAAATATGTTTTCGAGGGAATGGCAAGAGTACCGGTCGATGTCGATCTGGCATCGGAATTCCGTTACCGCAATCCGATTCTGAATGAAAAAGATCTGGTGATCATTATCAGTCAGTCCGGTGAGACAGCAGACTCTCTTGCAGCACTCCGTAAAGCAAAAGAAATGGGAGTTCCGACATTGGGAATCGTCAATGTAGTCGGAAGCTCGATTGCAAGAGAAGCTGATAAAGTCATGTATACATGGGCAGGACCGGAAATTGCAGTTGCGACAACAAAGGCATACACAGCACAGCTGATCGCATTGTATCTGTTGGCAATCAAATTTGCCACCGTAAAAGGACAGATTGCAGAGGAAGAAAAGATTTCCTATCTTGCAGATCTGAAACGTCTTCCGGAACAGATAGAACTGCTTTTATCCAACAAAGAGAAAATACAAAAATTTGCAAATCGTTATATTGCGGCAAAAGATGTATTCTTTATCGGACGAGGAATTGATTATGCGATTTCATTAGAGGGTTCCTTGAAATTAAAAGAGATATCTTATATTCATTCCGAGGCATATGCGGCAGGAGAACTCAAACACGGAACCATTTCCCTGATAGAGGACGGAACATTGGTGGTTGCGGTTGCGACTCAGGCGGACTTGTACAAAAAGACCATCAGCAACATGGTGGAAGTCAAAACCAGAGGAGCTTTCGTGATGGGAGTGACCAACGAGGGCAACACGGATATTGAGAAAGCGGCGGATTATGTGATGTACATTCCGCAGACCAATAAATATTTTACAAATTCACTTGCAATTATCCCATTACAGCTTTTTGGATACTATGTATCTGTCGGAAAAGGCTGCGATGTAGATAAACCGAGAAACCTTGCAAAATCTGTAACGGTAGAATAAAATAAGGGAAGAACAGCAATCTGAAAAGAGAGTATGTTCTTCCTTTTTTTGAAATTTTTTCACAGACTTGACACAAAAGAGGGATACAATCCTATTATCAAAAATCAAGAACAGCCATAAGGCTATGCAGATAGAGAAAGGGGATATTTATCATGGATAATAATGAAAACAATAAGTCAGGCAATGACTCATATTATTCCTACAGTTATGTCCGCGACGGAGGAAACGAAAACACAACATGGCGGGCGAATGATTACACGAATCAGAGTTCCGGTCAGACACAGGGAACATATTATGAAACACCGAAAGAAAAACATAAATGGTTCCGCAGAAAAAACAAAAAAACAAATTACGGAAACAAAAAATCATTTGGAATGAAGATTGCAAGATGTGCCGTATTGGCAGCCGTATTCGGTCTGGTGGCAGGAGGTGTGTTTGTCGGAACGGGCTATCTGGGAATGAGTAAGCTCGGTATCGGAAAAGAAGGCTCTGCTTCGACAAAGACAGTAGAGCAGACCAAGATCACAGGAACGCCGGCATCCACCAATACAACCGGTACGGGAGTGCTCGATGTTTCGGATATTGTAGATGAAGTTATGCCGTCCATCGTGGCGATTACAAATATGACAGAGATACAGCAGAGAAACTTTTTCGGACAGGTACAGAATTATGATGCAGAGAGTGCAGGCTCCGGTATCATTATCGGACAGGACAATGACAATCTCTACATTGTGACAAACAATCATGTAGTAACAGGTTCCGATTCCCTTACCGTATGTTTTGTGGATGATCAAACCGTAGCGGCAGAGATTAAGGGTACGGATTCTTCCAGTGATCTGGCAGTACTGGCAGTTAAGATTTCAGACGTTCCTTCGGAGACGATGAACAATATTAAAGTGGCAGTCATGGGAGATTCTTCGGATGTCAAAGTAGGCGAAAGTGCCATTGCAATCGGTAATGCACTCGGTTACGGCCAGTCTGTTACAACAGGTGTTATCAGTGCATTAGACCGTGAGGTAACGCTTCAGGATGAACTCACAGGCGGCACGATCACAAATGAACTGATCCAGACAGACGCTGCAATCAATCCGGGTAACAGCGGCGGAGCATTGTTGAATCTGCAGGGAGAAGTAATCGGTATCAATTCAGCCAAGTATTCGGATACACAGGTAGAGGGCATGGGTTATGCCATCCCGATCGCAACCGCAAAACCGATCATAGAAGACCTGATTAACAGAGAGACCGTAGATGCATCAGAGAGTGCATATCTCGGCGTAGCAGGTTCGGACATCACAGAAGATGTGGCACAAACTTACAGTATGCCGCGTGGAATCTATATTACAAAAGTAGTCAACAATTCAGCGGCAGAGAAAGCAGGAATCCAGAAGGGACAGATTCTGACCAAGTTTGACGGAAAGAAAGTATCCTCTATGGAGGGAATGCAGGAAATGTTACAGTACTACAAAGCCGGTGAAAAAGTGACCGTGACCGTACAGGTTCCGAATAACGGACAATACGAGGAGAAAGACATCGAGGTCACACTGGGGAAAAAGGTGGATTAAGGAAATCTTTTTCAAACTTTAGAAGAACCTGCTCTCGCCGACGCTGTTGCGGGTGAATCAGGGGGTGTGGTTCTAAACATTTTACAAGGACTTTTGTGTGGCAGTTATATAGAAGTTCAAACAAACGAAACTGTCGTATCAGACTGTTTGAGACACGTAAGTGTCGAGTTTCTGATACGGCAGTTTGTTACGTTTGTTTGAGCTTCTATTTACTGCCACTAAAAAGTTCTTGTCATGTTTAGAACCACACCCCCTGATTCACCCGCAACAGCGTCGGCGAGAGCAACCCCTTTTAGGTTGAACAAAAGGTTGTCCTGCCAAAAAAAATATGCTAAGATATAACATATTTTATAAAAACATCGGAGGCAAAACCATGAAGAAAAAAAGAATTGTAATTGCACTGGGACATGATGCGTTGGGAACCACATTGCCGCAGCAGCAGAAAGCAATCAAAAGAACCGCAAAAGCAATCGCGGAATTTGTGAAAGAAGATTATCAGATTATCATTTCCCACAGCAACGGACCGCAGGTGGGAATGATACATACAGCAATGGCAGAGTTTTGCCGTATTTATGAAGAATATACAGCAACACCGATGTCTGTCTGCTCAGCTATGAGCCAGGGATATATCGGTTACGATTTGCAGAATGCGATCCGCACAGAATTATTAAATCGCGGAATCTACAAACCGGTATCTACAATTCTGACACAGGTGACCGTGGACCCGTATGACGAAGCCTTTTATCATCCGTCAAAAGTGATCGGTCGTATTATGAACAAAGAAGAAGCTGAGGCAGAAGAGAAAAAAGGCAATTATGTCACAGAAGTAGAGGGCGGCTATCGACGTATCGTTGCAGCTCCGAAGCCGGTAGAGATCGTAGAGATTGACGCGATTAAAGCGTTGGCAGATGCAGATCAGATTGTTATTGCGTGCGGCGGCGGCGGAATACCGGTGTTAGAGCAGGAACATCATTTGAAAGGTGCATCCGCAGTCATTGAAAAAGATCTGGCAGCAGGCAAACTGGCAGAATCCGTAGATGCCGATATGCTGGTTATCTTAACGGGAGTTGAAAAGGTATGTCTGGAGTACGGAACAGATGCACAGCAGGAATTGGATATTTTGACTGTGGCAGATGCCAAGAAATATATCGAACAGGGACAGTTTGAAGAGGGAACCATGCTTCCTAAGATAGAGGCGGCGTTAGATTTTATCGGAGACTCTGCGGTACGCAGCGTATTGGTGACAAAATTAGGCGAAGGTGCAAATCTGACACGCGGAACCATCATAAAAAAGTAAAAAAATACCAAAATTCGGACAAAACATTTAAAGTGTCATACAAGAAATGGACATAAAACCGAAGAAACAAATCCGGCAGAAGAAGTGATTGCATATTTGATGGGCAAAATAGCCAAAAATGGAATTAAAAAATTATACACAAAGTATAAAAAACATAGTCAAATTCTTAACAATGCCGCTTTTTGTACAAATCAACATAAAACGAGAGGTTTCGACTTCAATTATTTGGGAAAAGTGATATAATATTGTCTGGAGTTAATAAATAATTATTGTTTTGTAATTACATAGGGATATTACAGGATACGACAGGGGGACGGAAGTATGTGCTGTAACACAAAGGACAAAATTGCAACTGCCGTAAAAGAGCTTATGCGTCAAAAGTCCATCCGCAAAATAACCGTACAGGATATTATGGATGAGACCGGAATGAAAAGACAGAGTTTTTATTATCATTTTCAAGACATCTATGATGTCATAGAATGGATTTGCAATAAGGAATTATTACAAAAGATCGATGTAGAACAGGAAACCAGCGTAGAAGAATGGCTGATTGACTTGATCGATGCAATCGAGGTGGACAGAAAATTCTATTGTAAGCTGGCAAATGAAATTGAATGGAAAAAGATGGCGATCCGTGCAAAAGAACCGGTTGCCAAACAGGTAGAAGCACTTCTGATGAACTCCAGAGAGAGCATAGGAGGAAGTACCACAGAAGAGAATCTGTTCCTGATTGATTTCTTTTCCACTTCTATTATATACTACCTGCTCGACTTCATATCCGATAAGAGGATGATGACACAGGAGGAGAGAAGCAAGCAG
>CAKRJK010000075.1 GCA_934351705.1 uncultured Lachnospiraceae bacterium | reverse complement strand
TGTCTCAAACAGTCTGATACGGCGGTTACGTTTGTCTAATGCCTGTGTAACTGCCACACAAAAGTCCTCATCATGTTTTTTACAAAGGTGCTTGCAGAATGCCCGACAGTTTTACTTGGACTTCGCTAGTTTTGTTTCTGCTCTAAATATCTTTTTAAGAGCTGCAATGCAATTAAAATTAGAGCGGCTGATGCGAAGAATAAAGGATGAAAGGTCGAAAATGTCATTGCGGGCTGCGGAACCGATAAGGTCATTGGACCTTTGACTATGGCGTACAGGGAGCCGAGTATCAATCCGATAATCAGGTAAATCATCTGTGGGCGGTATTTTTTTAACCCTTTGCGGATCAGTTTGATACTGGTAAAAATTCCTGTGAGGATTCCGAGTCCGAATACGACAAGGATCGGTACATAGGAAAAATCAAAATGTAAGAATCCCCGGATTGCCGTCATGATCGGCATGTATAACCCAAATATCAAAAGCAGTGTGGAGCCTGATATTCCGGGTAACACCATTGCGGATATCGCAATCGCGGCAACCAGAAATACATAGATACAAACTCCGATGTTGAGATTTCCAATGTCCATAGAACTGCCGACGCTGTTTTGGTTCAGATAGGTGATGACACTGACGATTGCCACACCGATAAAGGTATAGATCAGATATTGATATTTTCCTTTAACTGTCTCCCACTCATCCCACATGATCAGCGGAACCGCAAATAAGGATAACCCCAAAAACAACGAGGACAACTCATAGATATGGCTGTCAAATATTTTTCCCAGTGCCAGCACGGACATTACAAATGCTGCGTACACATGACCGTAACATAGAGCCTGAAATCATACGGTGCAAGCTCCTTTGACCAACGCTCCCAGTCCGTATCATTCAGAGTCAGTTCCGGTATTTTTCCGTATACCTCATAATGCGCTTCGGATAACTCCGAACTTTCCCCGTACCATTTCACAAACTCATCTTTAAAAAAAATCAACGTCGTTCCCGCCTCTTTAATACTTTATTAGTCATCCATTCCGCAAGATAGCTGAGTGCCACTCCGCTGATCATTCCGCCAAGCACATCACTCGGATAGTGAACGCCGAGATAGATTCTTGAGAGTGCAATCAGCACTGCCAGTATCATCAACGGCACTCCCGCTTTTTTCGGAAGATTCCTGTAAAATACACACGCTGCGGCAAAAGATGCTGCCGTATGTCCCGACGGGAAGGAATAATCCGTCGGCTTTGCGATCAGCGGTGTCAGAGCCGAAATCAGTTCATAAGGCCTCGGTCTTGCGATCAGCGGTTTTAATATCATGTTATTGACCAGACCGGATAACACCAGTGCCGCCAATCCCATGCAGCCGATTTTTCTTGTTTTTTTATGAAAAAGCATTCCCACCGACATCAGAATCCAGATAATTCCCGCATTACCAAGCGTTGTAATCCCGACAACAAAAGGCGTCAGCACACTGTTTCTGATGGTCTCCTGAAAAAATAGCAGAATACTGCTGTCCCATTGCATGAGCATAATCATCATTCCTCTTTTCTTTTTTCATTCATTATAAAAGAATACGCTAAACAAAACGAATACGGAATCTAAACAAATTCTAAAGTTTTATTTATTTTATCAAACCTACATTATACCGTCAAACCGCAAATTGTTAGATTATTTTATACTTCACAAAAAGTTCACAGAATTATTAGCACTCGCCTATTGACAGTGCTAATAATTGGTGCTATATTACATTTAGAACAAAGGAAGAGGAAAAATAAATCCGATATCCTTTGAACCATTGCAAATAAAAAATCACGGCACACATTGTCGTATATGACGAAGGAGGAATGACTTATGTTGATGCCTAGTATTTTTGGAGAAAACTTATTTGATGATTGGATGGACTTTTCGTTTCCGGATGTAGACAAAGTATTATACGGAAAACATGCAAAGAACATGATGAAAACCGATATCAAGGAAACGGATACAGGATATGAAGTTGCGATTGATCTGCCGGGCTTCAAGAAAGACGAAGTGAAAGTCCAGTTAAACGATGGCTACTTAAATATCAGTGCCGCAAAGGGACTTGATAAAGACGAGAAAGACAAAGAGGACAAATACATCCGCAGAGAGCGTTATGCCGGCAGCATGAGCAGAAGCTTCTATGTCGGAAACATCTCGCAAAATGATATTCACGCAAAATATGAGGACGGTATCTTAACTTTGGATATTCCAAAAGAAGATCCGAAAGCCGTAGAAACCAACCACTACATTGCGATCGAAGGATAATCCGAAACAAAACATAACCGCCGTATCAAAGACTTGGGACACGCAGGTGTCCCATCCCTGATACGGCGGTTTTATGATGTCTGCTTTTACAGATTCGCAAACAATTTTGCACCCTGTTTTTTTAACCACAGATATAAGATGACCGTCAATGCCAACGTGATCATCAACACGATGCTAAGATATATCATTAACCCTATCTTCCATCCGATGATCAGATAGATTCCTGCCAGAGCAACCGCATATGCCCAGCCTCCGAACATCGCAAACATAACACTCATGCTCTGTTTGATCGGACCAATCTCATTCGTCCAAGTCAGATTCGGCGACTTCACTCCCATATACAGGGCAAAGCAGGCAGACAACATCACATACAGAACAACCACCAGAATGACAGCCGCTTTCTCGATCAAGGTACACGGCAGGATCACTACCGCACACAGTACCGCGAATAATGCCGGGATTCCTGTTAAGATCAACTGCACCGACAATTTTGCTTTTAATACCTGCCACGGTGCTATCGGCAGGGATTGTGGCAGCCAGATGTTCTTACCCTCCAAAGATACCGACGGTGCCGCCATGTCATTCATAGAACCGATCATACAGATTACCGCACAGATCAGGATTGCTGAAAAACCTGCCCTCGCTCCGAAAACAGCCTCCAACACATGGATGGTCTTCTGTCCCCGGAACAACATCCAGATACCGGCTGCAGGCAGCAGCAACACTCCCAGACCACAGTTTAACATATAGTTCGCACTGGAGGTAAATCTGCCAAACTCTTTTGCAAGCATAGCACCGAATCCGCTTTTGACACGGGCTGTCTCCTCTTTATATTTTGATTTTTTGGTGTTGGTCGTCACGGTTACGATTTTCAAAAAGCTGCGTGATAGGATCAACCCTGTCAATGCAAGCAATGCAAACACCACGACTGTCACGATCAAAATTGCAGACAGACTTCCCTCTCCCACGCGTCCGAACAGATACAGCGGATACGCTTTTCCTTTGATATTGGCTCCGTAAACGGCTGCATTTGCCAGCATCTTCTTTATGAATAATGATGCCTTAAAGTAACAGAAATAATATGCTGCAAAAAACAGCAGGGAAATCAATACTGTAATAAAACTCTTACTCTTTAACTTTGTGCTGATTTTTGCAACCGCCCATCCCAACAGACAGGATAAAACGAGAACAATCACGGAAATATCAATCAGCAACAGCAACGTTCCGAAAAATACTCCTGCCGTAAACGGCACATTCTGCCAATAGACGATAATTGCAGGAACGATAACGACTGCCGAATACATCAATCCCATCAGATAGACACCCAGCAATCTTGATACCATGATACTGCGTACCGGAATCGGAAGTGCCAGCAACAGGTCATTATCTTTGGAAAGATATAGTCCCGAATAAGTATTAAATACACTTCCGAATGCTCCTAAAAAGATTGCCAGAAGTCCCATCAATACAAAATACATCCAACCTAATCCCGCACTTACCAACGGTTCACAGATTGTACCCGACAGCCAGGTAAAGAGACCTCCCATCACTCCGACCATAAGGACTACAAAGAAAACCATGAACAGAATCGTAGACACTGCGGAACGCTTTTTATTCTTCTTCGCATCGTAAAAATAACTGCGAAAGATTTCTGCCATCTGTTTTTTTAATAATGTTCTTATCATTCTTCTTCCTCCAGTTCAAGGAATACTTCTTCGAGACTGTCATCTCCCTTGACTTCTTCCATCGTGCCGGAACGAATCAATTTTCCGTCTTTGATGATTGCCACCTTGTCGCAGAGTTTTTCCGCCACCTCAAGCACATGCGTGGAAAAGAAGATTGCACCGCCCTCGTCACAGACTTCACGCATCATGCCTTTTAACAGATGGGCGGCTTTCGGATCGAGACCGACAAACGGCTCATCCATAATGATCAGCTTCGGCTGATGCATCCACGCCGCAATGATTGCCAGCTTTTGTCTCATTCCGTGTGAATAAGTGGCTACCGGCTGTGCCAGGTCATCCGTCAATTCAAAAATATCCGCATATTTTCTTATCTGCTCTTTTCTCTTTGCCGCTCCCACTCCGAAAATGTCGGCAATGAAATTCAGATACTTGATTCCTGTCATAAACTCATAGATATCGGGATTATCCGGTATATATGCAATGTGACGTTTGCACTCTAACGGATTCTCCTCAACAGATACTCCGTTGATCGTGATTTTTCCGCCGTCAAACTGTTGGATTCCCACTACGGATTTTAAGGTTGTCGTCTTTCCCGCACCGTTGTGTCCGATAAATCCGTAAATCTCTCCCGGGGAAATATGCAGTGTCACATCATCTACTGCTTTTTTATCTCCGTATGTTTTTGTTAAATGTTGAATGTCCAGCATATTTTTCCTCCATTTGTCATTTTATAATTTTCTTCTTTTTCTTAATTATAAAAAAATAAAAGCAAAAGACCTAGGTATATTTTATCGTAAAATGTGTTCATTTTATAGAAAAATCTTTTTTTTACATTTTTTTAACACAAAAAACCGCCGTATCAGGAAGCGGGCACTTACGTGTCGCTATCCTGATACGGCGGTATCTTTTATTCTGCTATGATGTGCATATCACAAAACATCTACCAAGTCATAAACCAATGCAGTATCCCAAAATCATCCCCTGTCTGAGGACTCTTTACAGAAGACTTCTCCGATGATGAATCGGATGTGTTTCCGTTTGATTTGGTCGGATCCGTTGTATCTCCGATTGGGATTTCTCTACCCTGCACCGTATAACCGCAAACCCGGCATACCTGATCTCCGGTATATCCTGTCTCGGTAGCCGTAGCTGCCTTGGCATTTCTGATTTCCATGTCATGAGCCGTTCTGCTTGTGGTTGCACCACAGCTACACATATGCCAGTGGCACTCTGCGTCTGCCTTCCACTCTGTACCGTAATTGTGCTGATGGGAATCATCCACAGTCACCGTGATGTTTAACCGCTCACTGTAATCCATGCCGTCCTTATATGCCGCAATACGGAATTTTACATTGTTCGTAATGGTGATCGGTCCGGTATATACCTTACGGCTTGCACTGTTCTGACACGGACAGGTATCGTCCGTTGTATAATAAATGGTCACTCCGCTCTCCGCTGCGAGAGTAAGCTGCTCACCCCTTCTTACCGTAATGTAATTCTCTTTTGGAGAAGATGCGGTAAACTGTGTCGTTCCGATCTCAGCAGTCGGACGTTTCGGTCTGTTCTCATCTAAGGTAACACGAAGTGACATCGTCTTTTCAAGACTTGTTCCACGCACCTTAAATGTAATATTCGAGTATCCCGGTAAGGAGGTATCCATTGTAAAAACAGCCTTTCCGTCTGCATCTGTAACAGCGGAACCGGAACGCAGCGTTGCAAGCAAAGTGCTTCCGAGTTCTGCCTCCACGGTGACACCGTCCATATAATTTCCATCAGAATCTTTGATTCTTACCGTAATATTCTTCTCTGTACCTGCCTTTGCGGAAATTACATTCTCGTAATTCAAAATCACTTCCGCCGGACGGGCTGAAACGGTCAGATTGCCACTGTTATAAGTACCCAGTTCTGTTCCCGCATAGTTCTTTGCACCGTTCAATTCAAATGATACGGTATCTCCTACGGTAAAACCGCCTGTCTGTGTAATGTGCAATACTTTAGAATATCCGCCGTCGATGCTCTGCCATGTACCGGTCATACCTGCCGGCAGTGTGATTGCCGCTGTCGTATCCATATACTGGCTGAACACTACTTCGATATAATCCTTATATGCATTTGCCGAAACAACTTCCGGTGCTTCCGTGGATACCATTGCCGTCTTCAATCCCATTCTAGGAGGCGGTACTCTCATCCAATCGGTAGCTGCCGGCGTATAACCGGCTTTTTCAAACCGTACCTGCCACCAGCCTGCCGGAACGTCCCAGGCATACTTACCGGTGCTGTCCGTAATCTGCGGATTAATCTGCTCATAATGTTCTGCATCCCAAACCTGTGCATTGGTTCCGTACTCATCATCTGCATAGTAAACCGTTGCCGTAACACCGGAAAGCGTATTGGATTCCAATGCTTCATAGACGATACCGGAAGGGTCCATGATCGGTTTTGTTCTCTTATTGATACGGGTTTTGTTCATGATCTTTTCCATATCCGTATCTTTACATTTTGAACTGCGGACTCTTGTCTGTCTGTCCAGATCTTCCATTAGTTTTTGAATTTGTGCCGCGCGTCTTGAACCTACAGAATTGGTTGCAATATCATACACACCGGATACCGCATCCGTAGTCGGAGTCGTGTCAAATAATCCTGCCACCATAAAAATTGCACCCGCAATACTGTTTGCTCCATTACGATAAGCCTCATTGTCCATAAGCAAGTGAATATCCTGTGCGATAAATCGTTCTCTCATAATCGCGTTAGAGCAAAGCGGCGAGTCCACATAACGAGCCTCATACTGCTTTAACTCATCAATATATCCCTGCATCTCTTCTGTGCGGACCGTCCAGTCAACCATTGCATTGGAATCCTGCTGTACAGACTGGAATCCGAATGCGGTTCCGGTCGCACTAAGCCCTGTAT